>CAZNBU010000080.1:0-11243 GCA_964571035.1 uncultured Planctomycetaceae bacterium
CTTCCATCCGAGCCCGATGCCCAGCACAAAGATGAACAACGGCATGCCGTAGCTGCCGAACAGCATGCCCGGCAACGCCAGCGCGTAGTCCAGCGCCCCCAGCCGCATGCCGTGTACCGCGCGGCTCACGCGATGATCGAGCTGCTTCATTGGTGGATATGGTGAAGCACGAAGCGCTGCGAGTAAAGGCGGCTACTCGTCGTCGCGCGGCGCGCCGCCACGGGCCAGCTCGGCTTCGTAAGCTTCGACGATCTTTCGGTGCACGTAGTCGCGCACCTCGCTGCGGATAGGGTGCACGAGGTCAAAGTGCAGTTTGGCGCGCCCGCGCGCGTCGGTGTCGGCACGGTTCTGAGACAGCTTGTGGCCGCATTCGTTGCAGAACTTTGCGCGCAGGTGGTTCTTGTACCCGCAGCGCGAGCACTTGTCGGTGATCTTGCGCGACGGCATCGCGATGAACGGTGAGCCGTCGCCCTGGATGATCTTGAGGTCCTTGATGACGAACGCGTTGTTCAGCGTCACGCTGCAATATCCCAGCAGCTTGTCGTCGTTTTCCGATGCCAGTTTTACCCGGACTTCCGTGACCTCGATGTCACGCATCGGCTTATCCCCACACTGCACCTCGGGGCAAGGTCCGCGTGGCAAAGGACCGCCCCAGTCCCCGTTGTTGTAAAGATTCCGTCAGGGCCTGGGCTTCTGTCGGGCCCTCCATCAGGAAGGCGATCGACGACCCCGATCCGCTGACGAACCGCACAACTACGCCGCGCTCGCTGGTTGTTTCGTCCCAAGCCGCATGCAGCTTTCCCGAAACTGCAATCGCAGACGCTTGAAGCCGGTTAAACACACCTGCCCCAAGTGTTTTGCGATTCATGACCTGTGACGAATCATGAGCTAAGTAACAGGTTTCGCGCTGGCCCGTCAAGTGATTACCGGCATGGGCGTAGACCGGGCCGGTGGGGCAGACCTCGTTGGGGTAGAGGATCACGACGTCGAAATCAGCCATGTCAGGCAGCGGGCGAATGATCTCGCCGCGCCCGGTGCAGTGCGCGGTGCCCCCATCAACAAAGAAGGCGCAGTCGCTGCCGATCTCGCCCGCAAGCTCGCGCAGCCGCTGTAGGGGCAGGTTCAGCCCCCACAGGCGGTCCAATGCGACAAGTGTGCAGGCTGCGTCGCTGCTGCCGCCGCCCAGGCCGGCGCCGTGGGGGATGCGTTTGCGCAATGTGATGCCGGCGCCACGCCCCGGCGCGTGTTTGTCACGCAGCAGTGCAGCCGCGCGCCACGCGAGATTGTACTGGGGTGGGCCAAGGTCGATGTCGCAGTCGAGTGTCAGCGCAGAGGCGTCTTCGACGGTGATCTCATCGAACAGCGAGATCGCCTGCATCACCGTTTCGATTTCATGAAACCCGTCCGGGCGCTTGCCCATGATTTCAAGAAACCAGTTCACCTTGGCCGGCGCGTGGATCGTGATCATGCTGTGCTTATACCGGAGACGCCGTGCAAGGGGCTACTCGGGGCGCCCGACGGCGCTTGCCGCGCCGCGGACCTCTTCCAGTACGCGGGTCACGTCGCGGTAGGCGGTGCGCCAGGCGCCAAGCTCGGTGCCCAGCGCGTCTTTCAGCTCGGCGTGCAGGTTGGCGGAATCGAGGGTGGTTTGCGCCAGCAGCAGCCGCTTCTGCACTTCTTCGGCTTTGCGGTCGAGGGTAAATGCCTTTTCCGCGGGCACAGTGTTGAGCTGCGCGATCGCTTTCAGCGCGTCGACGATCTTGTTCACGTCCGCGCCCAGTGGCTCTTTCATGGATTCGAGCATGTACGATTCCATCTCGGTCACGTGGCGGGTGTAGGTGCGCATCGTGTCTTCGACAGTGTCGCGCTGCTTCTGCAACGGGATCAGCGCCGCGTCGGCCTTTGATTTGCGCTGCTCGGCATCGTTGCGGGCGAGACGTGCGCGGTTGAGCTGGTCCACCCGCGCCTGCTCCTTAGGCAGCAGCACGTCGGCGACAGCCTTGATCTTGGCGTTGGCCGCCTGAATTACACCCTCCGCCTCCGCCTCTATCTTGGTGATCTCGGCGGTTGCGGTTTCGGCCTCCTTCTGCACAAGCTTGATCTTCTTCTGCAGGTCGGTGGCGGCGCGGCGCGCCTCGTTCATTTCATCCTTGGCGGCGCGATCCTTATCGCGCAGCTTGTCGCGCTGCTCGATCAGCGCTTCCGCGCGCTCGCGGTTTTCCTTGCCGCCGAACTTCTGGTACTTGTCGGCTGCCTCGGTCGCCTGCTTGCTTACGCGCAGCGCTTCGTCGTGGATGTCCTTCCAGATCTGCTCTTTGCGCGCGACGTCCGCCTGTGTCTTTTCCAGATCATCGTTGAGCAACACGATGCGTCCGTCGATCTCGTCGGCCTTGGCTTCAGCCGCTTCAATCTGCGCGCGGCGCTTCAGTACCTCGTTCCAGGCGGCGCGAATCTTCTCGGAGTGCTCGCCCGATTCGGGCAGCGCCTTGAACGCGTCCGCAAGCTGGCGCCGTGTTGCCTGCAACTCGGCGCGCTTGGCGGTGAGCGTGTCTGACGCCGTTTCTTCTGCCTCCTGGGCCGCTTCAAACTTCTTGCGCGCCTCCTCGACCTGGTCCTCGAGCGCCGCGCGTGCTTCATCGCTTTCGGCGTCGTAGTACCGGGCGGCGAGCGCCTGATACTCCTCATCAGCCTTGGTGCGCTGCTGCTGCGCGTCCTGCCACGCCTTGCGTGCGACCGCTACGCCGTCCGCGAGGCCGATGTCGGCTGCGTGTGCATCAATGAACGCAAGCTCCTTGGGTTGCTCGGCTTGCAGTTTCGCGATCAGCTCGACCGCGTCGTCCAGCTCCTTGCCCGCGGTTGCAGCGGTACGCTTGTGCACGTCCATGCGGCCGTCCAGGCTCTTGAGTTCATCGCGCTGACGTTCACTCGCCTGCCGCGCGACGCGCTGGTGCGCCTTCACAAGGTCGTCAAAGGCCTTCTGCAAGCGCGGCGCGTCGGCTTCGAGCACGTCCACCCAAGGCTGAATCGCGCCGATGAAGGCGCTCGCGCCGGCCTTGCCTCCCTTGGAAGTAGCGGGATCGGTATCTCCACGCGGGCGTGTGGAGCCGCGCGAACTGGTCGGCGGGTTCTGCGCCACCACCGGCGCGGGCTCCGGCTCTGGCGGCGGCGTTGACGGGCCCTTGGTCAGCATCCAGACCACAAGCACTACGCCGGATACCAGCACGGCTGTGCCAGCCACCAGCAGGCGCACGATGATCAGGCTCTTGCTGGACTTCTTGGGCGGCGGTGGCGGCGGCGCGCGCCGCGGCGCGGGTTGATCGGTCGGCTCGTCGGTCCAAGCAGCTTCGCCCCCCTGCGGCGCGCCGTACTGGGCGGGGTTGCCCTGCACGGGCGTGCGGTAAGCGCTGGAAGCTGCGGTCGGGTGCACCGGTGTCGGGGATACCGGCGCTGGCGGATTAGCCCAAGGCGCGGGCGGTGGCGCGTTCGGCGCCTGGTAAGCGGGATACTGAGACGTGCCCGGCGCGGGCTGCTGCGGCGGTGGCGCCCAAGCGGGCGGCGCGCCGTGCTGCGGTGGCGGCGACTGCGCCCACGGCGCGGGAGGCGGCGCAGGTTGCGCGCCATAATGGGGTTGTTGCGGGTTTTGTGGCGCCCATGCGGGCGGGGCTGGTGGCGGCCCGTACCCCGGAGGCGCCGGATGCTGCGTGCTATGCGGGCGTTGCGGCCCACGCCGGGGTGGACCCGGTGGTTGCGGGACGCGGCGGGGCGGCTTTGACGGCGGACGATTCATGTCTCAATTTGAAACGAAAAACCCCGGTGCAAGTGCCAACCACTTCCGAGAAAACTTGAGCAAGATGTTACACAGGCGAGACTTTCCCGCCACCATAGATCGGGCGGACTGGGCGGATTGCGGTGCATGTGTAAGGGTTTCGTGAGGAGTTGAGGTGTCGATCAACGCTCTTCGCGCCCGTTCAGCAGGCGGATCAGCGCCTCGCCATATCGCTCGGCGCGGGCCTTGCCGACGCGCTGCATCGCCGCGAGTTGTTCAAGGGTGCGTGGCGGCTCCAACACCAGGTCTTTAAGCACCGCGGTCGGCATGACCGCCTGCAGCCCGACGCCGCGGGCAGCCTTTTCGCGCTCGCGCCAGCGCTTGAGGCGCCCGAGTGTGTCGCGCTGCCGCGGGTCCATCCGCTGTGTCGGTGTTTCGACGGGGCGCCGCGGCGGGCGTACCGAGGTGGGCGAGCCGGTGCCGGATTGGACGGCCTCCAGGATCGCATCGGCGAACTCCACCATCAGCCACTCCCCGACGCCGCGCACGTTCGCCAAGGTCGGCTTATCTGCGGGCACCGCGCGTGCGATCTCAAGCAGCGCGGTGTCGCCGATGATGCGGAAGGGCGCGCGATCCAGCTCGCGCGCGACGGTGTTGCGCCACCCGTACAACGCCTTGAGCACGCCGCGGCGGCGGTCATCGAGATCGCCGTGGCCTTTGATGCGGCGGAAGCGCTCGGGGTCGAAGGCGCGGTCGCGCGGCTCAGCGTCGGCCACGGCGCGGCATTCGATTTCGTACTCCTCGACCAGTTCGTGCTTGCGGATTTCGTCCAGCATGAGGTCGTGAAGCCGGAACAGGTGGCGGGTGTCGTTGATCAGGTAGCGAATGTGCTCAAGCTCGATGGGGCGGCGCGACCAGTCGTGGCGCTGCAGCTCCTTTTCAAGCGTAAGCCCGAGGTAGCCTTCCACCAGCGCAGCCAACCCGGTCTGCGGCAGGTCGAGCAGCATGGCGGCCACGCTGGTGTCCTGCACGAACCCGAAGTCGAGCTCGTAGTCACGGCGCAGCGCGAGCACGTCGTTCTGGCCGGAATGCATCAGCAGCGGCACTTCGGTGCGCTGTGTAAGGCGCGCGAGCTCGGGCCCGGCATCTTCGATCGCCAGCGTGTCGATGACGACGTTGGTGGTTTCGGTGGACAGCGTGACGATGCAGACACGCTCGGCGTAGTTGTAGAACCCGTCCGATTCGATATCGAGCGCCACGCGCGGCGCGCGCGACATTGCGTCAACGGCTTGCGTCAAGCCTTCCGGCGTGGTGATGATCTGGGTCTTGTCCGGCAAAGCTGTGGATTTTGGACTTACGATTTTGGATTTTGGATTGGGCAGGGCCGCAGGGTCGGCGCGGGGACACAATCCAAAATCCAAAATCCGAAATCCAAAATCATCTCCTCCAATCTCCACTTTTCCCGCCTGTCTTCTGCAGCAGGCGTATGTGCTCGATCTCGATGCCTTTTTCCAGCGCCTTGACCATGTCGTACACGGTCAACGCCGCTACCGCGCAGGCGTGCAGCGCTTCCATTTCAACGCCGGTGGGGCCTTTGCACTTCACTGTCGCCAGCACGCGCACGCCGGGGCGGCCTGCTTGCGATGGCACGTCGGTTTCGAAAGTGATCTCGACGCCGCTCAGCGCCAGTGGGTGGCACATGGGAATGGCCTCCGGCGTGCGCTTGGCCGCCATGATTCCCGCCACGCGTGCGGTGCCCAGCACTTCGCCCTTGGGGCCTGAGCCGTGAACCACGGCGGCGTGCGTGGCGGCGCTCATGCGCAGGACGGCTTCCGCGGTGGCTGTGCGGACGGTGGTGTCTTTGGCGCTGACGTCAACCATCCGCGCCTCGCCCTTGTCGTTGATGTGCGAGAGGGTTGCGGGGGGCGATTCATCACCGCCGGGCTTGCCGCTGCGTTGACGTGTCAAGCAATGTTCCCTGCTGGGCCTACACGACGCACGATACCCGGTTTCGGAATCAATTGCACGAGGCGAGAAACCCGCCGTGGTGGCGCTTGCGGATGCTGTCCTACAAGGTAGGATAGCTGTGTGAGAAAGGGGTTTACTGAACTGCCCGGGTTCACGCGCTGGATTGTCGCCTTCATGAGCGACATCGAATACGCCCGGCTTCAGTACACCTTAATGGAGAACCCGGACATCGGCAGCGTAATGCCGGGCTGCGGAGGGATGCGCAAGGTTCGGGTTGGTGATGTCGCGCGTGGGCTGGGCAAGCGCGGCGGAGCACGGGTGGTCTACCTGCACGTGCCCGAAGTTGACCGGATCATACTTGTAGCCGGCTATGAGAAGACACGAAAGGCAGACCTGTCCGCCGACGAGAAGAGACAGCTTCAGGTCCTGGCAAGGCAGCTGAAGGACGAGGTAATCGAATGGGCAAGAAGAAGGAAGTGAAGCTCAAGACCGAGTTCGAAATCATCCGCGAGTCGCTGGAAGAGGGCGTCGAAGCCATCCGGCAAGATAACGTGCGGCGGTTTGATATTGAGCTTCCGGACCCCGCGCCCAAGCTCCGACCGGAGACCATTTCCGAACTACGCGGCAAGTTCGCATATAGCCAGGCGGTATTCGCCAAGGTGCTGAACGTATCGGTCAAGACGGTTCAGGCTTGGGAGCAGGGAGTACGCACACCGGACGGTGCCGCATTGCGCTTGCTGGAACTGATGGAAGCAAAGCCAGAGTTCTTTGCGCTAGGCAGCAACGCCATGCGTCGGGCTAGTGTCAAAGGGCGGCGATCCGGAAAGCGCAGCCGACCCAAGGGCGAGCGGCAAAAGACCTAGCCGATCATCGCCACGGTTTCGCGGACGGCCTTTTCGATCCCTTCGGCTACGTGCGCGACTGTTGGGCCGAGCATGTAGGCGGGGGTGCTTACGATCTTCTTCTGCTTGTCCACCACGTAGTCGCGTACACCGCAGGTTTCGTGTTTGGCGCCGCAGGCTTCGATTGCGCCGGCTGTGCCTTCGTCGTTGCCGATGGTCAGCACGGGGTGCTCGCTGCCGAGAATCTTTGCCACGGTGCCCGGCGCGATGCAGATCGCGCAGATCGGTTTGCCGGCTTTGTGCACATCCTGCACCAGCCGCGCTACATCCGGGTTCACGGTCGCTTCGGGGCCCTTTAGCGCGAAGTCGCTGAGGTTCAGGGCCGCGCCGTACCCGCCCGGCAGCACCAGTGCGTCGAGCTCGGCTGCCTGCACGTCCTTGATGTCCTTGATCAGTCCGCGCGCGATGCGGGCGCTTTCCACTAGCACGTTGCGCTTTTCGCCGACCTCTTCGCCGGTGAGGTGGTTGACCACCTTGCGCTGCTCAATATTGGGCGCCATGCAGATGGTCTGTACGCCCATGCGGTCCAGCGCCAGCAGCGTGCACACGCTTTCGTGGATCTCAGCCCCGTCCTGAAACCCGCAACCCGAAAGGATCACTCCAATTTTGTGTGCCATCGTCTCTCCAAAATCAATCAGCCGCGAGCGATCGCCCGCGGCTGATGCAGGCGTGACGCCTGCGCTACGTTACACGTCCTCGCGGTGGGCGATCGTCAGCACTTCATCAAACGTGGTCGAGCCGGCGAGTACCTTCTTGATGCCGTCTTCGAGCAGCGTCGTCATGCCGATCTGCCTCGCTTCATTGCGAATCTTCAGCGAGCTTGCCTGCTTGAAGGTCAGCTCGCGGATGGTCGGGTTCATTTCCAGCAGCTCGTACACACCCATGCGCCCGCGGTATCCGGTGTTGGAGCACTCGCGGCACCCCATCGCCTTGTAGATCGTGCGGCCCTGGATGTGCTCCGGCTTCAAGCCGACCATGCGCAGCTCCGGCCCTTCCGGCTGATACGGCTGCTTGCAGTGCTTGCAGATCACGCGCAGCAGTCGCTGGGCGAGAATCGCCTGCACGGCGCTGGCAACCAGGAACGGCTTGACGCCCATGTCGATCAGGCGTGTCAGCGCGCCCGACGCGTCGTTGGTGTGCAGCGTGCTGAACACCAGGTGGCCGGTGAGCGCCGCCTGGATGGCGACTTCCGCCGTTTCGAAGTCACGAATTTCGCCGACCAGGATGATGTTGGGCGCCTGACGCAACATGGCGCGCAGGATTCGCGCGAAGCTCAAATCAATCTGGTGGTTCACCTGGCTCTGGTTGATCCCTTCGATGTTGTATTCGACGGGGTCTTCCGCGGTGATGATCTTTACGTCCGGCTGGTTCAGCGCCTTCAGCGCCGCGTACAGCGTGGTGGTCTTGCCGGAGCCTGTGGGGCCGGTGACCAGGAAGATGCCGTTGGGCTTCTTGATGATTTTCTGGAAGCGGTCGAAGTCGACCGGGTGCATGCCCAGCGTTTCGAGCGCGACGAGGCTTTTGGCCTTGTCGAGAATACGCATGACGACCGACTCGCCCCAGCTGCACGGCAGCGCGCTGACACGCAAGTCGATGTCGCGGCCTTCGACGCGGGTCTTGATGCGCCCGTCCTGCGGGATGCGCTTTTCCTCGATCTTCATCTTCGAGAGGATCTTCACGCGCTGGATCAGCGGCCCTTGCAGGCGCTTGGGCGGCGCCTCGACCTCCGAGCAGTCGCCGTCAATGCGGTATCGGATGCGGACCTTCTCTTCCATCGGCTCGATGTGAATGTCCGACGCGCGCTGCTTGATCGCGTCCGTGATCAGCAACTGCACAAGCTGCGCGACGTAGCCTTCTTCGTCCTGCGTCGCGACTTCTTCGGCCGTGAAATCCTTGTAGCTGACGTCCGGTGTCGCGGTCTGGTCGGTCAGCATGTCGCCCATGCCGCCGATGCCGTAGTACTTCTTCATGGCTGCGCGGATGTGGGATTCCGGCGCCATCACCCAGTCAACTTCGTTGCCCAGGATGAAGCGCAGGTTGTCCAGCGCGTAGAACTCAAGCACGCGAAAGCTGGCGACGGTGACGTTGCGGCCCTTCTTCTGGACCGGGATGATCTCGTGCTCTTCGATGATCTCTTTGCCGACCGTGTTCACCAGATCAGGCGGCAACTCATACTTGTTCAGCAGCACGAACTTAACGCCCTGCTGCTTGGCCAGTGCCTTGGCGAGGTTCTCGTCATCGAGGAACCCCAGGTCCATCAGGGCTTCGCCAAGCATCATCATGTTTTCTTTGGCGTGCTTGAGGCCCTGCTTCACCTGCTCAACCGAGCAGAACTTCAGCCCGACGAGGACTTTTCCCAGAGGTATTTTCTTGGACTGAGTCAACATCAAGTCTCCTGAGAGCACACAAAACCAGACGGACACGTCAGCCCGCCTGGTTCAGGCATCCTCCTCTGCCTAAGACGCAGCGCAACAATGTAACCGCAAGCCCCTATGTGTCAACGTTTTGGACGGGTTTGCTGCTTCCCGCCCGGCGAATTTCCAGTGCGATATCTAACAGCCCGCGCACGCTGACCAGTGTGGCAACGGCGACAATCACCACCACGATTGAGGCCGCGTCGCGCCCCAGCAGGCCCTTTGGCGACTGCCCAAGCGCAGCCAGTACCGGGATGCTCAGCGCCGCAAGGCTGCACAGGCTGGTCAGGACGCGGCGTGTGGTTTCGCCGCGGATGTGCCCGAGTGTCAGCGCGCGCGATTCACACACGGTTGCCATGCCAGCCGCCATCACCGCATACACGATGACGACCACCGCAATGCCGATCGCCGTCGGCTCGATCGCCGCGACGCCAATCGCAGGCAGCGCCTCCGCCGCCCCGCGCACGGCCCGCGAAGCAGGATCAGGGAAGCGCCGATGCGCCTGAAGGATGCCGACAACGTCCGATACGCACGCACCCAACGCGCCCGCGCCCGCCAGCCAGAGCACGTCCAGCAGCCCGCCCAGCAGCAGCGCGATCACGCCCAGTGCGGCGAAGGCGAAACGGAATTGAAGGGTGCGACGTCCCATGGCCGCGGCAGCATAGCCGGAATTTTTGGTTTGGCTGCGCCTTCCTCCCGGTAGGGGTGGAAGCCTGTTACCCTGTTCACATGGCAACACGGGTGATCATCACCGGCCCCTCAGCCAACTGCGGCAAGACGGCGCTCGCGTGCCGCGTAGTCGCCGCGTTGCCCGGCGCGCAGGCCCTCAAGATCACGCGCTTCCACCGCGAGGAGCATTGCCCGGTTCACGGCATCAACGAACACGAAGAAGACAACTGCGACGGGTGCGATCCTGTCCCCGCCGGGTTTGAACTGGTCACCGACGACGCGGTCCTGCGCACCCCTGGCAAGGACACCGACCGGCTGATGCAAGCCGGCGCGGCCCCGGTGCTGTGGCTGCGGGCGGCACCGCACGTGTTTCGCTACGCGCTAGCGGCGGCTGTGAAGCACTTCGACGAAACCAAACCGTTGGTGGTAGAAGGAAACTCCGCCGCCACGCTCCCGGATTTCGCGGGCAAGGTAGTGCTGATCTGGCCGCAGCGCACAAGGGGCGTAAAAGCCAGCGTCCTGCCGGCCCTCAAGCGAGCCGACGTGCTGGTGCTGGTAGAGCACGAAGACCCCCCGCACCGCCGAATCCCCAACACCCTACGCAGCGCCCTGACTCGAGCCGGCATGACCGAGCAAGACCTACCCAAACCACACTGGCTACCCACAGGGTGGTGGTTCAACGGCTCAGATTTGGGCGAAGGGCTGCTCGATCAACTGTTGGCGGTTCGCGCCTGAACCCAATCTGCCGGATGGCAGGCGGGCGCCACAACTGCAATCATACCGGTATGGAACGCAGGCCCTCGAGACGCATTCACGCTGCATTGCTGGGTCTGCTTCCGGTGGGGGTTTGCTCCGTAGCGCTTGGGTTGTGGGTGCTTCCGGTAATGCCGGGACTGGCTCCGTTTCTGGCTGGTTGGTGGGTTCTTGGGCTTGGGTTGGCCGGTTTGCGTTGGCGGCGGGTTTGGGCTCCGGCGGCTTGGTCATTGCCGCTTGCGGTGCCGCCTTTGGTGCTGACGCTCTGGTTCAACTTTCATGTGGTTCGGGTTGAGGGCAACAGCATGCTGCCTACGTTTCACCCTGGCGACGTGCTGCTGGTGGACGAAACGGTTGCGCCCAACACTCCGCTGGCGATCTACGTGATCCATGTGCAGCGCGAGGAGCACAACCCGTTGATCAAGCGGCTGGTCGGCATGCAGGGCCAAACCGTGACGGGCGGCTACGACCGAGTGTTCACCGACGGCGTCGAGGTGCACCCTCGCACGGGCACGGCTGCCGACTCATGGAATGAGGACCGGCCGGCTGACCGCCGCATCTACCTGCGCCGCGCGCTGACTCTTGCCGAGGGCGAGTACTTCTTCCTTGGCGACAACCCGCCGGAAAGTCGTGACAGCCGGGATTTCGGGCCGCTGGAGCGCGATGCCGTCCGCGGCCGCGTGGTGTGGAGTCTGCGAGGCACCCGCGGGTTCGGCCCGGTGCGCTAGTCTTCGCGCAACCCTTCAACGGGGTCGGGGGCAGCGGGCGATC
>CAZNBU010000081.1:0-3661 GCA_964571035.1 uncultured Planctomycetaceae bacterium
AAACCCACCTCCCCGGGCACCGAGACCTTCACCATCCACGTAATTGACGCCGCCACAGTAACCGCAACCCAGCCGTACACCCTGAACATCCAGCCAGCCCCAACCCCACCACCGGTAGACAACGACCCCGGCGGCGACGGTGGATCGGGGTGCGTTGCCGATGGCGGGGGCAATTGGTTGCTGTTGTTGCTGGCTGCCTTGGGAGGGGGTCAGGCACTTTTTCTGGCCAACCGCCGCCAGAGAAAGAGCCAGACCCCTTGGGTGCGGGCGGGACGCCCGCGCTCCTACGACTGACCCCTTGTTATTCTTGGGCGCTACTCGTCGGCCTTCTCGACTGCCTCGACGACGAGCTGTCGGTTCTCGCGTACGATCCCCTTGATCCAGTGCAGCTCATCGGGGTTGGCGCCTGACGGTACGCCCTTGGCTTGGCGTACTGCGCGGTCGTGGCGTGTCCCCTTCTTCACGTAGCAGCGTAGCGGCAGGCCGCCGCTGTCGGTGCCCTTGGGCCCGATCACCTGGAAGCAGAGGTATTCAGCCTCCTTGATGTCGGCGAGCTGGTATGAGTTGTCCGTCGATTTGATCGCGATCTTGATCGCGACGCGCTTGCCGTCGAGCTTCGCCCACTCGTCGCGGCTTTTGGCTGTCTCCCAGTCGATCTCCTGGTACTCGTGCGAAGGCTCCTCGCGGACGATGCCGTCAAACTTGACTTCGAGATTGAGCCGCCGCGCCCCCGCCCTGCACTCCTCGTTCTTCGGGAACAGCGTAAGGGCGTGCTTCCAGTCGTAGGCGGGGGCGATCCCTTCGCCGGCTTTGCCGCCGGCTGCGACCAGCGGCTGGCCGAGGATCTCGCGGAGCTTGTTCCAGTCGTCCATCGTTACTTTGCCGGGGACGTGCGCCGTCCGGTTCAAGTACGTCGTGAACCACTTCTCCTCGATCGGGATTGCGGGTATCAGGACCTTGTTCCCGTCGCACTTCTTCCAACCCAGGTCGCCGATCTTGGCGAAATCCTTGTCGTCAACGAACGTCGTGCCTTGCAGCATGTGGACATTCGACCACAGGTTGTGCGCGAAGACGTTGTTTGTGAGTTCAGCTTCCTTGGGGTCAGCGATCCGGATTGCGTCGTTGTCGGCGAACTCGAAGATGTTCCCGTCGAACACGACCCGGACGTTCGACTCGGTCGTCACGAAGGACCCGGTGTACCCCTTGCCCTTGCCGAAGCGGCCCGCCCGCTCCCAACTGAACAGGAACGTGTTGTTGCGCAGGACGGCTGGCTGCGGTGTGAATCCAGCCGAGAGGGTGATGACGTTTGAGACGTGGTTGACGAAGATGTTGTTCTCGATCGTCTGCCCGTTCGCGGCGCGCAGCGCGCCCTGGGCGCCGTTCACGAAGACGCAGTTGCGGATCACGCAGTCCGGCCGCGACACCCAGATGTGCTCGGTCGAGTCGGACCGCGACGCCTCAATGTCTCCGTTCTCCAGGTAGAAGTTGTTGAGCTTCTTGTCGAAGACGAACCCGTCCACGATAAGCCCGGTCGTGTCGTCGCCGCCGGCGTCGATGGTGTACCCGCCGCGCCGGCCCTTAAAGTCCTCGGGGCAGTAGAGAAGGGTCGGGCGTGCCCATGGGTCGCGCTCGTTGAAGTCCTTGTCGTACCCGCCGAGCAGCGCTATGTGCGGGACATCTACCTTCCAGGTCCCGATCTTAAGCTTGCCGGTGTATGTGCCTTCGGCGACGTGGATCGTATCGCCCGCCTCGCACCGCTCGAGCGCCTGGAACGGGTCCCTGAAAGGCTTCTCCTTCGAGCCGTTCCCGCCGCTCGCCCCGGCACGCACGAACCAGTCGCGTCCGGGTGGGCGCTGCGCCTGCACAGCCGGCCGCTCGTAGCGTTCAGCCGACTCGACGAAGAATGCGCCCTTGGGCGTGGACCACTTCGACGCGTGGGCCACGCCGCGCACGAGGTAGAGACGGTCCGGCACGCCGCGTCCGTCGTAGCGACCCATAGCCTCCTGGAAGACGCGTGCGGGGCTTGTGCCCTTTTGCCAGAACGCTGTGACCTGCTCGCCCTTGCCTTCCGGGTCGTAGATCGATGCGCCTTCGTGGTTGTCCTTCTTGTACGCGTCGGGGATGCCGCCGATGTTCGCGACGTTCCCGATAGCAACGATCATCTCGATCGCCTTTCCTTCAACCTTTGAAGGGTCGCGATTCCAGGCGACGAGGTCCATTTTCTCGTACACCTTGACAGGGGCGGCGTCGCCCGGCGCCGCGAACTTCGCCTCAAGCTTCACGATGCGCGCGCCGGCTTTGACGGCATCATTCTTGGGCTGCATGAGCTTGAGCGCATGGTCGAGCGCGTAGGCCGGCGCAATCCCGCTTGCCGCCGCGCCGCCCTCACCGATCAGCGGCAGGCCAAGCGCCTGTCGGAGCTTGTTCCAGTCGTCCATGACGAGCTTGCCCGGCTGCGCGGCTGTCCGCTTCGAGTACATGTCAAGCCAGACTGTGTCGAGCGGCATCTGCGGGTCTGCGACCTCGTTTCCATCGGAGGCCTTGAGCCCCACGTCCTCGAGTTCCTCCATGTTCTTGTCGTCGATGGCGACGTCGCGTCCCTCAACGAAGAACTTGAAGTTCGAAAAGAGGTTCATGGAGAAAACATTGTTCTGGACCGAGACCCGCTCGGGCGCCGACGTGCAATAGATCGCGTGGTTGTCGTTGAAGGCAAGGATGTTGCCCGACACAACCGCCGGCCCGCCGACGGCAACGCCCGTACCCTCATAGCGGCCCTTGCCCGCGGCGCGCTCGTCCCAGCAGAAGAGAATGGTGTTGCTCGAAACCTTCGCGGGGACCTTCGACAGCTCGTTCGCGGGGGGCAGGCCGGTGATCTTGACCCCCGTCCCGAGCGCGTTCAGGATCAGGTTGTTTTCGATCACAGACCCGTTCTTGCAGACGATCCCGTAGGTTCCCGGGTTCAGGATGACGCAATTCCTGACCGTCGCCGGCAACGAGAGGCTCAGCATCTCCTCGCCCAGGGGTTGGGCGAAGTCGCGGCCGGTCTGCTTGTCGTCCACGTAATGGTTCTTCTCGCGCCCGTCGAGGACGAGGCCGTCTATGACCGTGCCCTTCTGGTTGCTCAGGATACGCGCCTGCTTTGGCGAGTTCTTGAACTCCTTCTTCCAGACCAGCCTTGTGTGGTGACGCCACGGGTCGCGGACCTTGAACTCCGCATCGTATCCGCCGGCCAGGGTGATGTCGGCGAACGGGATCTCCCAGTTTCCGGCGTTCAGCTTTCCGTAGTACTCGCCCTCGGCGACGTGGATTACGTCGCCCGATTCGCAGGTCTCGAGTGCCTGCCAGGGGTCGCCAAACGGCTTGGCCAGGGTCCCGTCGCCGCCTTCGGCGCCGGCGCGGACGTCGCCGTCGCGCGCCTCGGCGGGGGCAGCGGCGGCGATGACGATGACGAAAGTGGTAAGGGTGAGGGCGAGGTTACGAAGCATTGTCATAGCTCCGATCAAATGTGGGACGGAAAAGCTATGGCGGCGCCCAGAAAGTGTCAATATCAGCTACCGGAAGGGCAGGGTTGGAGTGGAGCGAAATAGGGGGCCAAGCTGTTTTTTGGGCCGACTTCGACCTGATCGAACAGCCTGAACCCTTGAACGTTCGGTATGATTGA
>CAZNBU010000081.1:3671-11223 GCA_964571035.1 uncultured Planctomycetaceae bacterium
ACGCCCGGTGCTTACCCGACTTCGCCAAGGCTTCGTCGGGCACGCGCACCGGGCCAGGTGCTGGTAGGGGCTAGTAGCGGTCGCTTAGGACGTTGGCTACGGCGTTCTTTACTCGCTCGAAGCTGGCGGCTACGTCCTCTAACAGCGCTGGGGTGGACTTCTGGTTGCCTTCCCTGGCGGCTTGGTCGAGCTCGGCGCAGGTTTGCGCGAGCTCTGTGGCTCCTACGCCTGCGGCTGCGCCTTTCAGCGAGTGCGCTACTTTGGCCAGCTCGGGCATGTTGCCCGCGGCTACGAAGGCGGACATCTGCGACACCTGCTTGGCGCCGGTCTCCAGCAGCAGCTCCAGCATCTCGGTCAGGAACTCCGGCCCTGCCGCGGCAAGCTCGTCGAGCGAGCGTTTGTCGAGGATGGGTCGATCGGACATGCGTCGGCTCCTGCGGTGTACCTGCAACAATGCTTTCGGTCGCCTGCGTCGGCAAGAACCTGTCGCATTGGTGCCGACTAGGCCTTCTGCGTTGCGCCGATCCAGCGTTGCAGCGCCTCGCGGATCGCGTCCAGCTTTACCGGCTTGGCGATGTAGTCGTCCATGCCTGCGTCCAGGCACTTTTCCTTGTCGCCCTGCATGGCGTTGGCGGTCATGGCAACGATCGGCAGGTGGCGACCGCCGTTGAGCAGGCGGCGGATTTCGCCCGTGGCCTGGTACCCGTCCATGACCGGCATCTGGCAGTCCATGAACACCAGGTCGAACTCGATGCGCGCGACCAGCTCCACCGCCTCTTGCCCGTTGGCGGCGACCTCGACGCGGCACCCAAGCCGCTCCAGCACCCGCGTCGCGAGCTTCTGGTTTACGACGTTGTCTTCCACGACTAGCACGCGCTGGCCTTCCGGGATGTCGACCTCAATCGGTTTGTGGACTACCGGCTTGACCGAGGTGGTGGTGGTCATCTTGCGCCCGTCGCGCTGAAACAGCGTCTGCAGCGCGTTGGTAAGTGATTCCGCGCGCACCGGCTTGCTCAGGAAGGCGTCCACGGCGCCGACCGGCAGGGTGACTTCGTCCGGCTTGGAGTGCGCGGTAACGATCACGATGTGCGTCGCCGCGATCTGCTCGTCCTTGCGGATGGAGCGTGCGAGTTGCGCGCCGTCCATCACCGGCATGCGCATATCCACCAGCGCGACGGTGAAGGGGCGAGACTCCGCGGCGGCGGCGCGCAGCATGCGCAGCGCGGCGACGCCGGATTCGGCGACGCTGGTGTCCATGCCGAGGCCGGTGCAGGTTTCAGCCAGCACGCGGCGCGAGACATCGTCGTCGTCCACGACCAGCACGCGGGTGTCGGCGGGGATGCGCAGGACTTTCGAGATCGGCTCGGTCTTGATGGCTGGGCCAAGCGGCAGCTCGACCTCGATCCAGAATGTTGTGCCCTTGCCCGGCGTGCTTTCGACGCCGATCTTGCCGCCCATCAGCTCAACAAGCTGGCGCGAGATTGCGAGGCCCAACCCGGTGCCGCCGAAGTTGCGGGTGGTGGATGAATCGGCTTGCGAGAACTTCTGGAACAGCAGCGGGATTTTGTCGGCGGGGATGCCGATGCCGGTGTCCTGGATTTCGATGCGCAGGGGCACGCGCTTGTTGCGGATTTCGCCGCTCTGCACTTCGATCAGCACGTGGCCCTTGGGCGTGAACTTGACCGCGTTGCCGGTGAGGTTCAGCAGGATCTGGCGGAAGCGCCCGGGGTCGCCGACTACGCCGCGCGGGGCGTTGGCGTCGTAGCGCACCAGCAGGTCAAGCCCCTTGGCGTGCGCGTTGACGGCCAGCAGCTCGGCCACGTCGTGGATGGCGTCGTGCAGGTTGAACGGCACCGGCTCGAGCGTGAGCTTGCCGGCTTCGATTTTGGAGAAGTCGAGGATGTCGTTGATGATGCACAGCAGCGCCTCGCCGGAGCCGCGGATGATGTCGGCGTACTCGCGCTGCTCGCGGGTGAGGTCGGTTTCGAGCAGCAACCCGGTCATGCCGATCACGCCGTTCATGGGGGTGCGGATTTCGTGGCTCATGTTGGCCAGGAACTCGCTCTTGGCGTGGTTGGCGGCGTCGGCGGCCTCCTTGGCCTCCAACAATTGCTGCGCGGCGAGTTTCTGGTCTGTGACGTCTCTTCCCGCGGCGTAGAACGTGCTGGTGCCGGGCAGCACGGTGGCGTTCCAGGTAGTCCAGCGCCACGTGCCGTTTTTGTGGCGCATGCGCATGTCCGTGCTAAGCACGTCGTCGTTTGCGGCAATTCGCGCCATCTGCTGGCTGGCGAGGTTGTGGTCATCCGGGTGGATGTAGTCCATGAACGGCTGGAACAGCAGCTCATCAGGTTCCCACCCCAGGGATTCCGCCCACGCGCGGTTGACGCGCTTGAACTGTCCGTCGAATCCGCAGACGCACAGCAGGTCAAGCGACAGGGTGAACATTCGCTCAAGTTCCTGCTCGGCGAGTTTGCGGTCGGTGATGTCCTGGCCGGAGGAGTAGAACGCGTCGGTGCCGGGCAGCGGGGTTGAGTTCCACATGGTCCAGCGCCACGTGCCGTCCTTGTGCCGGACGCGAGCCTCGAACCCGACAACGTTCTGGTTCTCGCTGAGGAGCTTTACGTTCTCCATGGTCTGGGGAAGGTCGTCCGGGTGCATGAACTCGGCGAAGGACTTCTGCATGAGTTCTTCGGGCGTCCACCCAAGCGTGGCCTCCACAGCCGGGTTGATGCGGCGGAACGAGCCGTCAAACCCCAACACCAGCAGCATCTCGAGCGACATGTTGTACAGGCGGTCGAGCTCCTGCTCCGCCAGCTTCTGATCGGTGATGTCGCGCCCTGAGGCGTAAAGTGTCGCGCCGTCCGGCATGCGTGTGGCGTTCCAGGTGGTGAAGCGCCATGTCCCGTTCTTGTGCCGCAGGCGAACCATGAACTGCGGTACCGAGCCATGCTCAGCCAGCGCCTGCATCCTCTGCGCCGTCGCCTCCAGGTCATCGGGGTGAATGATCGCTGTGAACGGCTGCGACAGCAGTTCGTCGTCGGTCCAACCCAAAGTGGATGCCCATGCGGGGTTAATGCGCTTGAAGTACCCGTCAAATCCGGCGACCACCAGCAGGTCGAGGGACATGGTGAAATAGCGGTCGAGTTCCTCCTGGGCCAGCTTCTGCTCCGTGATGTCGCGCCCGGCGCAGTAGAAGGTGTCGGTTCCCGGAAGGCGCGTGTCGTTCCAGGCGATCCAGCGCCAACTGCCGTCCTTGTGGCGGATGCGGTTCTCGAACTGGTGCACGTCGTTGTTGTTGTGCAGTTGCTCGACAATGCCGAGCGTCCTTTCGAGGTCATCCGGATGGATCAACTCCAGGAAACCCTTGTCGGCGACTTCTTGCGGCGACCAGCCCAGAATCCGCGAAGCCGCAGGGTTCGAGCGGATGACAGACCCGTCAAACCCGAGCACGCACAGGATGTCCAGCGACATGGTGAAGAAGCGATCGAGGTTTTCTTCCGCCTCTTTCTGCGCGGTGACATCGCGGCCGGAAGTGAAGAACGTGGCGCCGCCTGGCATCGGTGTGGCGCTCCACACCGTGTGGCGCCACCCTCCGGACTTGTGCTTCAACCGCATGGCAACACGGTTGATGCTTTGGCCGGTCGCCATGCGGGCAATGGCTTGCCCTGTCGTGTGCGCGTCATCAGGGTGGATGAGGTTGCTGAATGGCATCGATTCGAAGTCCTCGACGCTCCACCCCAGGATTGCAGTGTAGGATGGGTTGATGCGCCGTACCGACCCGTCAAACCCGAGCACCGCCAGCATTTCCAGCGACTGCGTGAAGTAGCGCTCAAGTTCGTCCTGTACGCGAGAGCGCTCCACAATCTCCGTTTGCAACGCGGAGTTGGAGTCGCGCAGCTCTGTGGTGCGCTCGACGATGCGGGCTTCGACGGTTGCGTTGGTGCGGCGCAGCTCGACCTCACGGGCTGCGATGCCGTACATCTCGCGCATGCTGCGGCGGATCGCCAGCACCAGCACGCTGGCTTCGAAGATCACCCACGCGCCGTGCTCCATCCATCGAAACGGCGAAGCCGACAGGACGCCGAACACGGACTGCGGGAACCACAGGCCGCGCACGAAATGGTCGGCGCCGACGACAAGGAATGCGGTCAGCAGCACACGGCCGTCGCGGTACAGCGCAAGAAACGCCAGCGAGCCGAACACGTGAAAGTGCGTCTCAATGCGCCCGCCGGTCAGGTGGATCAGCAGTGCGCCCATCAGCATCTGGCTGGCTGCAACAACGTGGCGGGTCAACGCATCCGTCGGGCGGCGCCACAGCAGAACCATCGGCACACTGATGATCGCCGCGCCCAGGAAGATTGCCGCGTGCAGGTGCCAGTGCAGCGTGCTCTGCGCGCCCACCCACGTCAGCGGCGACAACCACAGCGCAGCCGCGATGCCGCCCAGGTACTGAACGGGCATCAGCCAGAAGAAGAGACGGCTGACCCAACTGCGAAGCTGGCCCAGGTCGGCGGCCATCAGCTCATTGACCTGCGGGTCATCGGCGGGCAGCGGCGACCAGAAGCGGGACAGAGCGGTGTTCGAGCTCATGGCGAGTCCGCTCCTTCCAGCGGGCAACCGTAGACGCAACTTGAGTGATCGCGGGGTTCATCGCCGCGCAGGCAGCATTCCGCCGACGCCTTGCCGGCGTTGTCGCCTTCGTGGCCGCGCGCGGGGGTCACGCCGCCGTGGAAAGCCAGCGCGCCCGCGGCGTCGTAGACCATCGAGACGCCGGAAGTCAGCGCGCCGAAGCGCCGGGCTTCCGCGCCGTTGTAGTCGGTGAAGACGGTTGTACCGGGCATGCCGGAGACGCGGCGCCAGAGGCGTGTCTGCTCCCATCCAGCGGGCGATGCCGGCGGGACCACGAGGACGACAACGACCTCGCAGGGTGCGCCGACGCGGGCGGCGACGCGTTCAAGCTCGGCGATGCTGGCGTCCGAGCACGGGCAGTGCGGATGCAGGAACATCACCAGCGTGGATTTGCCGGCGGCGCGCGGGATGGCGGATTCGGCGGGCCAGCGCGCGGGGGCATTGCCCAGCTCGCCGGGCGAGTTGGTTTCAAGCTCGACGGCTGCGAACCCGGCGACCAGCAGCGCGGCCCAAAGCAGCAACCCCGCCCAGATCCAGCGCGGTGTGCGTCGTGAAGTTGTCGGTGCAGCCGCCATGCCCGCTATCCCGCAAAACACCCAAAATATAAAAAATATAAACAGGTTGTCAAGGATCGGGTGAAAAAGAAGTCACATCGGGGGGAGGTGCCCGGTGCGTGACGGCAAGGCAACATGGGAGCGGAGGATTGAATGCGACGCTTGCTGATACTCGCTGCGCTGGCGCTGGCTGGATGCGCAACCGGGCAGAAGGACGATTACGCGCATATCGTGCAGGAGGTGCTGGGCAAGGGCCTCGGCGGCGACATGGCTGTGGTGGAGAAGTACATCCCGCCCGACTACATCCAGCACAACCCGATGGCGGAAGACGGCCGCGCGGGCCTGGTGAAGTTCATTGAGTATCTGCAATCGCAACCCGCCGAGCAGCGGCCGACAATCAAGACCGTGCGCATCTTCCGCGACGGCGACTACGTCTTTGCCCACAGCGAGATGACGGCGGGTGGCAGCAAGTCGGCCGTGATGGACGTCTGGCGCGTCGGCGACGGCAAGCTGCTGGAGCACTGGGACTGCATTCAGCCGCACCCAGCCGACACCGCCAGCGGCCGCGGGATGGTGGACGGGGCGGTCGAGATCACGGACCGCGAGAAGACGGAAGCAAACAAGCAGATGATCCGGAAGTTCGCCGACGAGGTGTTGTCACGCCGCGACCTGGCGAACTTTGACGACTACGTCGCCGAGAATCTGATCCAGCACGATCCCAACGTGCAGGACGGTCGGGAGGCATGGCGCGCCAGCCTGGAGTGGCTGAAGGGCGCCGAGTTCAAGTACACGCCGGTGCGCGTGATCGGCGAAGGCAACTTCGTGCTGGTGCAGTCAAAGCTCACGGTCGGCGACGAGTACGTTACCTACGAGCTGTTTCGCCTGGAGGACGGCAAGGTCGCCGAGCACTGGACCACAACCCAACCGGTACCCGAAAACCCAGCCAACGACAACGGCATGCTGCCCTAGGCGCACTTAACCCCAGGTCCACTCGGCGCCGCCTATTACGGTGCCGTCGGTTTCGCCGCCGAAGGTGATTGTGATGGTGTGCACCGGGTCAGCCACCACGTTTGTGGTGCCGTCGGGTGTAACCATCGGGCGGCCGTCTACCGTTCGAGTGAACTCCCAGTCCGCACGCTTGGGTGTGGGTTTGGAAACGCCGATGACGAGCTCGGCCCAGTCCAGGCGGTTTACCCGGATCGCGTTGTTGTCTTTGGCTGTCCAGGCGCCGGCCTTGTACTCGATGAAGTGCGCCTGGTTCTTCGCGGTCTCCATGCAGATCGTAATCGTGTCGGCTTTGCCGGCGATGATGCGCAAGGTCAGGTTGAAGCTGCGGGTCTGAAACGCGTCAGGGGTTGGCGACAGCTTCAGCGTGGTGCTGGCGTGCATCCGCAAGTTCCCGCGCACAGGCTCAGCGGTCGAGGTGTCCCACGGCAGCAGCATCAGGTCGTTGCCCTTGAGATCGAAGGCTTTCCCTTCGTGGGCGACACGCTTGAGGCGGTCGTCCCACTGCGCCTCGATTGCCGCCGGAGTCGCGTCGGGCCAGTCCATCTGGTGCTGCAGGATTGCCAGCGCCTGCGGCGCGCGCCCCTCCGAATCCAGCTCGTCGCGGATTTCCTCCAGCACGTCGAGGTGAAGCCACGCGCTGCGCATGCGCTCATCCAGCCGCTTGAAGGATTCGCTGCCCGAATCCAGCTTCACCCAGCGATCCGCGAGTTTGTCATGAAGCTTCCTGTCCTGGTCGAAGAACAGGTAGTCGAGGCACAGCTCCTCGTGGTCGTCAATGTGCCGCCAGATGTCGCCGGAAAGCCCGTGCACCCGCAGCGCAGTCGCCAGACGAATCGCCTCGGCGCGTGTGTCTTTCTTGCGCAGCAGGGTCTTCACTGGCCGGAGCATTTCCGCGTTCGGCACGAGCATCAGCTCGGCGACGATTTTCTCCCGGCGCTCGGCGGTGCATTCCGGGGTGACGTATTCGGCGGCCAGGGCGCCGGCAGCGTCCTGCGCGTCCACGAGCGCGGCGGGAATCAGCAACAGGGCAAGCACAAGCAAGATCGCGGTCCGCATGAGGGCCTCCGCATCCATAATGTGCATTATGTTCGGAATCTCACGTTCGCGATGCAAGGATAAACATCAGATCACGCCTCGGCGCGGTCGAGGGTTCGGTACCCGATGGCTTCGGTTACGTGCTCGGCGGCGATGTCTGCTGACCCGTCGAGGTCGGCTATGGTGCGGGCGATCTTGCGGATTCTGGTGTAGGCGCGGGCGCTGAGGTGCAGGGTTTCCATGGCTGTGTCGAGCAGGCTCTTTACCGGTGACGCGAGCTTGGCGTACGTGCCAGTTTCCTTGTCGTTCATGCCGGCGTTGTTGTG
>CAZNBU010000082.1:0-11110 GCA_964571035.1 uncultured Planctomycetaceae bacterium
CGGCGGTGCTGACCTGGGATTTGGGGGTCTACAACGGCGTGCTGGACGGCGCGACCGGCAGCACGGGCAGCGGCACCATCGCCGCCACGCGCGGCGGCGGCAGCAACATTCGCGTCACTGACGCCCGCGACACCGAGCAGTTGCGCGGCGGGTTCCGGAACAGCGACTGGCAGATGCGCGCCGACAACTTCAACCAGTTCACCGATGGCGACCTGATGATCGCCGGCCGCATCGAGTTGCACGCCCTGGGCGAGATGCCGCGTCACATGGTGGACATCAACTCAATCGACGATACAGCCGCGTGGTTCGTGATGGTGGGCGCGGCGGTCAGCTGGTTCAACGCCCGCACCGACGGCGTCGGGACGTTCCTGGGCAACATGTACCACAACGCCGTGTCGGCCTCGGGCACCGGCACGATCCTGCCGCCGACCGCCAGCGGCCGACCGCGCGTGCAGGCCAGCATCTTTCACGCCACGGTGGACGGGCACTTCCGCTGGATCGGCCTCAGCATCAACTGGGCGCTGCACTACCGGCACGTGGACTTTGCTGCCAAGGGGCGGCTTGACGCGTTCAACCTGGAAGACGATCCGGCCGTCGCCAACGCGGTCACCGACCGCGGGGCCACGGTGGATGTCGGATACTTCGTGTTGTCCGACGAGTTGTGCCTGCTGGCGCGCTTTAGCGTGGTCGATTTCGACGAGTTCGAGTCGCGCGTGCCAAGCACCGGCCAGCGCGTGGACGGCGATTCATTCGGCCCGGACAGCTACGAGTACGGCGGCGCGATCACCTGGTTCGTCCACGGCGACAACCTCAAGATTTCGCTGGCCTACCGCCAGGTCGCGCAGCAGTTGCCCCACGGCAGCACCTCGAGTGCCCTGCTCAGCGGAACCGAGCGCAAAGCCGACTGGCGCAACTTCCAGGAAGTCACGCTGCTTCTGCAATGGATCTTCTAGCCACGCCTTAACCACTCCCTGACCGGCTCAGGGTACGCTCCGGCGCTTGCGTTCATGGGGTACACTCAGGCGTATGGCACGATCCCGAAATGCTGCACCTGTGGTCGCCTGCCTTCTCACGCTCGGCGCGTGGAGTTGCGCCGGGGGCGATGGCGGCTCCGACTCAGAGCCGGACCCGCCGGCGATCCAGGCCTCGATCGCGCTGTTTGAAGGCGCGGGCACCCTCGGCCGGGTGGTCCCCAACGGCTCACCCGCAGCCAACGGGCGAGACTTCGGCGCCATCGAACTCGGCACAGGGCCGTCGCTGGTGCTGACCATTACGGTTTTCAACGCAGGCATCGACGACCTGACACTCGGCACGCCGACCACTGGCAACGCCGCTTTCAACATCGTGCTGGGTGGATTTCAGACGACCGTGCGGCCGCAGCAGACGACTTCGTTCGAGCTGACATTCGAGCCTTCGGCTGCCGGCGATTCCGTTGCAACCGTTTCGATCACGCACAACGCCGGCTCAACGCCGTTCACTTTTGGTGCGCGGGGTGTCGGTACCTCCGGCGGTCTTCCGCTGGTGGCCCCCGATGTTTCGATTGCGCCCGCCCTTGGTGTGAGCGAGAACGCTGGCGTACTGCGCTTTCCCGTCACCTTGAGCGCGCCTACGGGGCACACGGTGACTGTCGCGTTCGATACCGCAGACGTAACCGCGCTGGCGGGCGTGGACTACGTCGCCCAATCCGGCGTGCTGACGTTCAACCCGGGCCAGACGTCGCTGACTGCGGACGTGGTGATTCTCGACGACACCGACTACGAACCCGGTGAGCAGATCCAGGTACTGCTCAGCTCACCGTCCAACGCGGTGATCGCCACCGCGAGCGCCACCGGCACCATCACCAATGACGATGCGCCGTCCTACGCCCAGCACGTACAGCCGCTGTTCGACACCTACTGCACTGGGTGCCACCCGTCTTCAGGCGGATTGAACCTCACGAACTATGCGCAGGTCATGTCGGGCACGGTCGTGGTCCCCGGCAATGCAAGTGTCAGCCTGCTGATGCGCCGGATCGACGGCAGTGTCCCGCCGACCATGCCGGCTGGGTTTCCGCCGCTCAGCGCGAGTGAGCAGCAGACGATCCGCGACTGGATCAACGCCGGGGCACTGAACAATTAATCAGGAAGTTCTTCCGAAGGCTCGGGGTCGGGTTCTCGCTCCGGCTCAGGCTCCGGCGCCTTGGAGAACTCACCGTCCGAGGGCATCTCTTCGCCATCGTCCGCTTCGGGAGCGGGCGATGCGCTCTCTTCCAGCTTGTTGATGAAGCGGCGGGTGTCGCCGGCTTTGATCGCTTCCTTTTCTTCCTCAAGCGTCATGCCGAACTTGCGCTTGAGCTGCACAAACCCGTCTTTGATCTGCTTGATCGTGCTGATCGACTCATCCACCGATCCGGTCGTGCGGCCGACATAGTCAAAGAACGGGCCGAAGCTTTCGCGAATCTTGTCCACGGCTTCGCCGGCTTCGCGCTTGATCTGCTCGTCCAGCACTTTGGTCAGCGCGCCCCGCAGCTCGGTGCATTTCTCGCTGAACTCGGCTTTGATCTTGCGGCGCTGCATCGGCAGCACCAGCAGCGAGCCGGTCAACAGTGTCAACCCGCCAAGAATGCCGGTCACGTCAATCCATGTGAAACCAGCCGTAGTCGTCAGCGCTACAACCGCTACACCTGCACCCATGCCGATCAAACCACCGCCGATGGCGGAGTTGATGCCCGTGCCCGCGCGCGAGATGAACTTGCGCACCTGGTTGTCGTAGTCGAAGTTCTTGACCTTGTCCTTGGCGTCCGCGCGCACCATGTCGTAGATCTTCTCGCGGTTGTACTCAAACTTGCTGCCGACCTTGCCCACCATGCCGTCGTGGGGCCGCTTGGCCGCCTGGTCGGCGAAGTACTCGGTGGTGTCCTGCCAGACTTTCAGGTACTTCTTCATGAACCAGTCGACAGCTTTGTTGAGCGTGTCGTCGATCTTGACTTCGTAGTCCTTGACCACCTCTTCCTTGAAGCGCGCGCGAAAGCGCTCGGCACTGCGCAGCATCCCCATGTTGGTCAACTTGACGTTGTCATCGACCCAGTTGCGCCCGCGCTTTTCCAGCTCGTAGATGATGTTGTCCACCTCAAGGATGAAGCGCCCGAAGTTCTCGGACATGTCCACTTCGGACTGCTCAAGCTGCCCCTTGATCGCCTCAAGCACCCGCTTGTCGTCCTTCAGGTTTGCCATGCGGGCATTAAAATCGTTCAGCGCGCGATCGCAGATCGCGATGCTGCTGTTGATCGGGCTTTCCAGCTTGAGCTGCAGCTTCTCGCCCTGGCTGAGTTGGTTAAAGAGGTACTCTTCCAGCGCCTTGAACCCGCTTTCCTCGTACAGCGCGTCGTCCTTCGCGGCTTTGGCCTGGCGGGCCTGCTTGGCGCTGACCATGAAAATCTTCGGCTCAAAGTCGAAGAACTTCTTTACGCTGTCGTGGACGAATTTGTGGATCTCGTCCAGCTCGTGGGGCTCCTTGATGTCCTTCTTGGTGATGATGAAGATGATCTTCTTGGCCCAGTTCTCGTAGATGTAGCTGAGGAACTGGCGCTCGGTTTCACTGAACGGCCGGTCCACGCTGGTGTTGAACAGGATCAGGTCGCAGCGCGGAATGAAGCTTTCGGTGATCTCCGCGTGCCGCTTGACGATGCTGTTGGTGCCCGGCGTATCGACGATGTTGATGCTGCGCAGCGGCTCAAACGGAAGCTGCTTCTCGACCAGGAACTCTTCGAGAACGCGTTCCTTCTCAACGTCGCCGTACTTCAGGATGTGGATGCGGTCCGTGGTCGGGATAGCGCCCACTTTGCACACTTCCGCATTGAGCAGGCTGTTAATGAACGTGCTCTTGCCGGCTTTGACCTCGCCCACAATCACCAGCAGGAACAGCTCTTCCAGGTGCGCCACCAGCCCGCTCACCTGGTCGATCTGCTGGTCGTCGAAATGCTGCCGCACCAGCAGGTCGCGAAGCCGCTTCAGCAGCTCGCGCTCCTCGGTAAGCCCCTCGGCAATGCGCTCCTCGAGGCGTCGGGTCAGTGTGTTCGGTTGGGGGTCGGCCATCGTTGCCTTTAGCGATTTTAGATTTTCGATTTTGGATTTTGGATTGAATGGCGCTCAAGGCACGCAAACCAAAATCCAAAATCTAAAATCCAAAATGTTGGTATCCTGCCACGCCGATTGCTGTCAAGGCGGAGGGGCATGAGACGCAAGCAACTACTGATTCTCCTTCCTGTGCTGGCTGCCGTGTTATTGGCGGCTGGCTCGCAACTCTTGCTGCCGGCGGACTCGCCCTTCTCCATTATCGGACATTCGAAGCGCGATTCCTCCCCCCAAATCCGTGTTTCTCCAGCCGATTCCGAAGTTGCCGAAGCGGCCCCCAAGGCGTCCGTGACCGACACACCCGCCGACCCTGCAGCCACGGAGCAGGCCGAGGCTGAGGCACGGGCCCGCGAAGCCGAGTTGATCCGCGCCGAGCGCGCGAACCGCGAAAAGCGGGCCGACGACGCATCCAAACGCGGCGGTCAGGCTGAGCCGGACGCCAAGCCGATCCAGAGCGCCAGGCAGGACAAGCTCGACGCTGAGCGCCAGCGCCGTATCGACGCGCTGCGGGCGATCAAACATCCGCCAAACCAGACGCTGGGCAACGCGCGGCCGGGCACGCGGCGGCTGGCGAAGGGCCCCGCTAAGAAGCTGGACGAAGTAAGCAAGAAACTGATGCAGGACCGCCGCGGACTTTACGCCAAGTACTACGCGTTCAATGACAACCCGTTCGCCGTGCTGATGAACCCCGAGGAGCCGCTGCTAGAAGCGCGCAAGCCGGCGGTCACCCGCATCGACCGCCAGGTGCATTTCCCCGGCAAAGAAGCGTGGTCGGACCTGCCGTTCGACCTGACCAACTTCATCGCCGTGTGGGAGGGGTTCCTGGTCATCGATAAGCCGGGCGATTACTGGCTGTTCACCGGCGCGGACTTTCAGAGCAACGTCGAGCTGGACGGCGAGCTGGTCCTGCTGAACACCATGCGCGACTACACCGAGGTAAGCACGGTGCTCACGCTGGAACCCGGCCTGCACCCGCTGAAGATCACCTACATGGAAGCCAAACACGGCAGCCCGATTGACCCGCTGGGCTCGTGCAACTTCATGTACGTACCCGACGGAGCCAGCAAGCCTGTGGCGGTGCCGCCTTCGATGCTAATGCTACCGGAAGCGCTTTGGAGCAACGATGCGCCGATCATTGCACGACTGAGCAAGAACCGCGGCGAGATCGGCGATGTGGTCACAATCTACGGGCAAAGTTTGGTTGGTTCGCCGAACGACCCGGAAGCAGGCACCCAACTGAGCGACCTCCAAGAGCAAACCCGCGTGGAGTTCAGTGGTCAACGGGCAACGATTTTGGGCGGAAATAGCCAATCGATCCGGGTTCGCGTGCCGATCGGGGCGAAAACGGGGAAAGTCGTAGTCAACGTGAGTGGGACTCCGTCGAATTCATTCGATTTCACGATCACAACGCAGTTTGGGATGATCGCAACCTGGCACAACCTCGAAGGCTGGTCGAACTACGACTTTGTTGAGCCGGGAGCGCGCGAGCCTGACGTTGTTCGTCTGGAGAAAGATTTCACGTTCGAGTCGCGCGACGAGCTGGACCTTGTGTTCCGCAACAATCCCCTTGCCGCTCACTGGGACGGAGAACTTGGCATCCCAGCCGGGATGATCCCCGCGGACAAGTCTTCCCTGCTGCGCTTTCGCGCTTCGGGGCGGCTGCGCGTGACGCTGGACGGGGTCACGAAGACCACCGGCACCGCGGGGCAGGACGGCACCGCGTTTGTGGATTTCCCGTTCGAAGCCGCCGAAGAACGCCGCTTGGCCTTGACCATCGAGTGGGCAAGCCAGGGTGCGCCCCCGCTTCTTCGCATCACCGAACTCGAATGGGTCTCCTATGAGTACCCCGACGGGCTGAACGGCCAGAAGGGCGCGCCGGTGTACCGCGACCTGCGGACACTGCCGTCCCACCTGTTCTTCCCGCCTGTCGTGCCGCCCAAGGCGCCCGAGATCAGCAGCATCAAGCCGGTCCTGGGTGACGACGGGCCGCAGCAACTGCCCTACACAATCACCAACAACAGGCCCTCGATCCGCGAGGGGCAGGATTTCACGTTCAGCCTGACCGTGTACGGCGACGTCGAAACCAAGGCAAAGCCGGTGCACATCAGCGTAGACGGCGTGCCGGTTGAGTACGTGGTGGCCGGCAAGCGCAACGGCAAGGACGGCGGCGAGATTCGTAATTGTCGCGGCACGCTGCCGACCGGCCTTGGTGAAGGCGAAATGCGCGCGCGGCACAGCGTTGTCACCGGCGAGCCGGTCTACATCGACGTGCAGAACAAGGGTTTGATCGCGTACTACTACGACCTGCCAAACCCGGGCGGGTACACCAAGATGCCCGAGCTTGGGCCGCTCACCTGCTTTATCGCGCGCAAGGACCCGTGGGTCAGCTACGAGAACGCGAACGAGTTTGACCTGCCCTTTCCCGCGGAGACGTTCGCCGTGGAGTGGTACGGCGCGCTGATCGTGGAGACCGAGGGCGACTACGTCTTCACCTGCCGCAGTGACGACGGGATCAAAATCTGGATCGACGGCAACCTCGTGCTGATCGACGACAACCTGCACTACCAGCGCGAAAAGAGCAGCGCGTCGGTGCGCCTTGCGCCCGGCACCTACCCGTTCAAGATGGAGTTTTTCGAGAACAACGTGCACGAGGTCTCGGTGCTCTACTGGCAGTGCAAGCAGGGCAACGAGACGCTGATCCCCAAGCAGGTGATACCCAAGCGCAACTGGACCTGGGACATACACCCAGCCCTGCCCAGCAAAGTCAGCACAGGCAAACGCGCCGACGGAAGTGAACCGGAATAGAGAAGGTGCTGGGTCTTGGGTCTTGGGTGCTGGGTCAAAGCACGGCAGTTGCAGTTGACCCAAGACCCAACACCAAGCACCCAACACCTGCCCTCCGAGTTAGCCCAATCTTGACGCGGCGTTCACGACCGGCTGACGCTTGTCCGCTTCAATCTCCCCATGAGGTTGAACACCTATCTGGCGCTGGCCTGCATCGCGATTGTCCTGCTTTCTCCGCTGATCCTGCTCACGGCGCCGATCTGGCTCGTGTGGGTGCTGATGCAGCGCCAGGGCCGCCGCGCGCTGGGCCTGCGCACGCTGCTGCCGTTCATGGCCCACACCGCGGAGCTGTACGGGCGCGCTATGATCCACGGCGACCCGCCCGGCGGCGACTGGTTCAACGTCGCGCGCCGCATTGACGCGTACGTTGCGGACACAAACTCGCCGCGCATCTGGCGGCTGAAACTGCTGCTGATCATTATGGAAATCACGCCGCTGCTGCGGCTCCGCCTCCCCTTCAGCATGATGGACCCACGCTCGCGCGCACAGTTCGTGGCAACACTGCCGCGCGAGCGGGGCTTATTGCGCATCACCGCCATGGGCCGCCAGTTGATGCGGCTTGCCTATTACTCCGACACAGACGCGCAGACACGCATGGGGTTCGTGCCAATGGCGCGCAGGGCAGCCTGGCGCCGCAAACCGGAGCGAGAGCTGGCATCGGTTTGAACTGCCTGACGCGAAGGAGCGAAGGTTGCGAAGCACGCGAAGAAAGGCAACAGCTTGAACCACGAAAGTACAAAGGCACGAAAGCAGGAGTTATCAAGTCAGAATTTGCTTTTGTGCTTTCGTGCTTTTGTGGTTCTCCAAGCAGTTCTTCGCGTGCTCCAGCAGTTCTTCGCTCCTTCGCGTAGAGCAGTTCGACAAACGGCTGAGCCATGGACCGTGAGATTCGATGTGACTTCGCCATAGTCGGCTCCGGGGCCGGCGGAAGTGTTGTCGCCTACCACCTTGCTCGCGCCGGCGAGCGCGTGGTCCTGATCGAGCGCGGCAAGCGCGTGCGGCCGGAAGACATGTCCGACAACGAACTGGACATGATTACCCGCCTGTACAAAGACGGCGGCAGCCAGACCAACACCGAAGCCGACATGTTCGTCCTGCAAGGTCAAGCCGTCGGTGGCAGCACGCTGCTGACCAACGCGGTCTGCTTCCGGCTGCCCGAGGACATCCGCCGCGCGTTCGCCAACACCGGGTTTGAGTTGAACCTGCGCGACCTCACGCGTGCCTATGAGCGCGTCGAAAGCGTGCTCAACGTGCACGAGCTTCAGGAAGACCTCTACAACCCAGCCGCCTGGCGCATGATCGACGGCATGCGCGAGCTGGGCTTGCGCCCCGGCCGCTTTCGCAAAGCCATGCTGAACTGCATCGGGTGCGGGTACTGCAACATGGGGTGCCGCTACGGCCGCAAACTCGATTCGTCACTGACCTGGATCCCGATGGCGGAAGACCACGGGGCGACCGTGATGCCGGAGATCGAGGCCTCGAAGATTGAGACGTCCGGCGGCGTGGTAACCGGCCTGCAGTGCCGCGACCTCGCGCGCAATGAGCGGCTGCGGATTGTCGCCAAGCGCTACGTGCTGAGCGGCGGTGCCATCAACACGCCTGAGCTGCTGCTGAAATCAAAGATCGCGCAGGGCCGCGCTGGCAAGCGCACCAGCTTCAACGCCGGCGCGATCCTGTTTGCCGAGTACGACGAGCCGGTGGATGGGTTCGACGGCGACCAGATGTGCGTGCACCACATCACCTCAAGCTATGCGATCGAACAGGTACACAACCCGCCGCTGAGCTTCGCGATGACCATGCCCGGGTGGTTTGAGCGTCACCACGCCGACCTTGCGCGCTACCGCAACCTGACCAGCGCGGGCGTGCTGGTGCCGACACAGCCCGTGGGCGAGGTGCTGCTCGGCCTCGGGCGCAAGGTGATCAAACCGCTGTTCGACCACGCGGATTTCAGGTTCGACCTGCCGCAGGACGACATGCATGTGTTGAAGCAGGGGCTGAAGCAACTGGCACGCATCTTCCTTGCAAGCGGTGCAAAGCGGCTGATCTCGCCCGCACACGACTACACGGAGATTCGGGGCGAGGACGAGCTGGATCTGCTGGACGAGCGCATCCGTACTCAGCGCGACATTGTCGGCTTCGGCAGCAGCCACCCACAGGGCGGGTGCGCCGTGGGCGACGACCCGACGCGCGACGTGGTACGCCCCGACTTCCGCGTACACGGGTACGAGAACCTGTATGTCGCCGATGCCAGCCTGTTCCCGCGAAGCATCCGCGTGAACCCGATGCTGACGATCATGGCTGTCGCGGACTATGCCAGCGCAAGCATCGGCGGGGTGACGCAACCGGAAGCGATTGAGGAAGGCATTGCCTGGGAATCGCGAAATTCAGAGGCCAGAGGTCGGAGATCAGAGGTCAGGGAACTGCCGGGGCATGTGTAAGCACGTCTGACCTCCAGCCTCTGACCTCTTCACACTATGCTGAACACCGTCGTTCATCACCTTGCCGTGAAGCGCCTTCGGCAGATGCGCGAGCTCGCTCGCGATCCCGCTCGCGCTCAGGAAAGCGTTCTCAACTCGCTGATCAGCCGGGCCTGGAACACCGCCTTTGGCCGCGCGCATGGGTTTGAGCGCATTCGCAACCATCGCGACTGGGTGCAGCGCGTGCCGCTTTCGGACTACGCGTCGATGGAGCCATGGTGGAAACGCGCCTTGGACGGCGAGCGCGACGTGTGTTGGCCGGGCCACATCCGCTACTGGGCGATCAGCAGCGGCACCACGGCTGGCGAAAAGTACCTGCCGGTCAGCATGGACACGATTCGCGGCAACCGGCAGGGCGGATTTGACGCCGTCGCGCCGAGCCTTGCGCAGGATCGCCCGCAGCTGTTCAGCGGCAAGCTGCTGTTTCTCGGCGGCAGCACGACGCTGCGCAAGCACGGCGAGAACTGGATCGGCGACAACACCGGCATCATGACCATGCACATCCCGCCGATCATGCGCCGCTGGCACACGCCGGGTCAGCGCGTGGCGGGCATGACCAACTGGGAGCAGAAGATCGAAGCGGCGGCGGAGATCAGCGCGCGCCACGACGTGAGGATGCTGTCCGGCGTGCCGAGCTGGATCATCCTGTTCGCCGAGAAGGTGCTGCGAAACGCGGGCAAGGAAACGCTCAAGCAGGTGTGGCCGAACCTCGCGCTGTTCGTGCACGGCGGCATGTCGTTCGCGCCGTATCGCCAGCGCTTTCTCGACCTGGTCGGTGCGCCGATCCGCTGCACCGACACGTACTCCGCCAGCGAAGGCGGCATGCTGGGCGTGCAGGACGACCGCGACGACCCGGCGATGCTGCCGCTGGTGGACCAGGGGGTGTTCTTTGAGTTCGTGCCGGAGGACGAGCTGGGTTCAGACGCGCCGAGCCGGCTGACTATTGCGCAGGTTGAACCGGGCGTGAACTACGCGGTCCTGCTCAACACCGACAGCGGCATCTTCGGGTACCTTGTCGGAGATCTCGTGCGGTTCGTGACGCAGGAGCGCTTTGTATTCGCCGGGCGCACCAAACACACACTGAACGCCTTCGGCGAGCACGTAAGCGGCGGTGAGCTGGACCGCGCCGTGGAAGCCGCCTGCAAAGCGACCGGCGCAGCCGTGGAGGAGTTTGCAGTCGCGGTCCTCTATCCCAACGCCGAAAACGCAGCCGGCGGACACGTCTACTACGTTGAGTTCCGAAACGATCCGGGTGACACCGGCGCGTTTGCGAGCGCCATCGACATCACAATCCAAGCCGGCAACGAAGACTATGCCGCGCACCGCACCGGCGAGTTCGGCATGCGCGCGCCTGTGGTGTGGGCCCTGCCGTGCGGCACGTTCTACGAGTGGATGAAAGCCCGCGGCCGCCTCGGCGGCCAGAACAAGGTCCCGCGCGTGCTCTCGCAGGAACTCGAGGCGGACTTGCAGCAGTTCCTGCCCGCCGCGGTTAGTCTTTCCACCAGCTAAGCCGGTACTCCGCCGCGAACGGCCAGTCGCTTACGCCGCCGTCTTCTTTCTGCTGTGAAGCGAGCGTTTCGTAAATCTTCTTGGCTTCGTCGCGCTTGCCCTCAAGCTCAAGCTTCTCCGCTTTCAGCATCAACTGCTTGCGTTCTTCGTCGCGCACCGCGGGGCCGA
>CAZNBU010000083.1:0-11065 GCA_964571035.1 uncultured Planctomycetaceae bacterium
TGTTCTTTGCCGTCCTGCCCCACAGTAACCCCCGTCCAGTCAGAGCATGCGTTGACCGCCTTCCACCCGATGCCATGCAACCCGCCCGCGGTGTTGTACGCCTTGCCTTCGAATTTGCCGCCCGCGTGCATGCGCGTCAGTACCATCTCGACGCCCGGCATCTTGGTCTGCTTGTTGACCCCGACCGGGATGCCGTGGCCGTCGTCCGTTACCGTGCAGCTTCCGTCCTGGTTGAACTCGACAACAATGGTGTCGCAGCGGCCGGCCAGCGCTTCGTCGACGCTGTTGGCGACGATTTCGAACACCAGGTGGTGCAACCCGTTCACGTCGCGGCCGCCGATGTACATGTCGGGGCGCTTGCGGATCGCCTTCAGGCCTTCGATTTCCAGAAGGTCGTCTGCGCCGTACTCGGTGCTCTTCGTCGCTGTGGCTTCTGCCATTCTTGCCTCACATCCTTCTGCGGCGGCTGCGGGACTTCACTTGCAGCTCGGAAATCGAATCTCGGCCCTGCAGCAGCTCTCGCAGCCGGGCCAGCAGGGGTTCGCGGTATACAACGCCAAGCTCGTGGGCCAAGGCGGGATTGTCTACGGTGACGATCATCGCGCCGGTTTTGGCGACGGCCCGCACATCGGCTTTCTCGGCGGCGCGGGCGTTGACGCCCGGCACCGACTCTACCGCCAGCGACCAGGCATTGCGCAGCCGCTGCAGGCGCGAGCGGTTGTTGCGGCGCTGCTCGCCGATGTAGGCGTTGAGCGCGGCGGCGAACGAAACGGGCATCACGGGGGTATGGCGGTCGTTCTGGCGCAGCCGCTCAAGGGGGTCCTTGGACACGTCTTGAGGATCAATTTTCGGGCGCCTGACCAGCCGGGTTACCATCCTTCAGAGTATACAGAAACAGGCGACAAAAGGAAGCAAGGAAATGCCGTAAACCCGCTTGAAATACGGTGTTAGCGGCGATTGGAGGGATTGTTGAAAGCCCACTGCGGCAGCAGTGGGCGTAGTCAGGTGAACGCCCAAAAGGGCGGCCCGCTGCGGAAGCCGCGGGCTGGTTGGGATGGACCCCTAAAATGGACAGCCCGCTGCTTCCGCAGCGGGCTTTCAAGGCATGGCGGAGGGAGGGGGATTCGAACCCCCGGTACCTTTCGGTACACGCGCTTTCCAAGCGCGCACAATCGGCCACTCTGTCACCCCTCCGCGGAGGGCGGATGTTAACGGGTCCGGGTTCCGCGGCAAGGCGACGCCTACTTGTTGATCTGACGGCGGGTGAAAAGCCACGCGCCCGGGGCCAGAAACAGCAGGCCGATCCCGAAGCGTGCCAGCCCGCCTGCGACCGCGCCACCCGGCGCCACCCGCGCCGACAGGAACTCGTCGTAGTAGCGATCGGGAAAGAGTTGTGGAAGCGCGGTCAACTCGGCTTCGAGAGCTTTCAGCACGCCTTCCTGTTCTTCCGCGCCACCGAGGTCGCGACGCAGGTCACGGGCCATGCTTTCGGTCGGCGCGAGGCTTGGCAGCAGCGTCAGCGCCGCCAGCAGCAGCATTCCCGCCAGCGCAGCCGTTGCCGCCGTCGAAAGCGCGCGGATGGCGAGCACGACAAACAGGCACAGCAGCGCGCCGCCCAGCGACAGCGCTGTCAGGACCAGCAGGCTCGAAAGCGGCGCGCGCTGGCCGAGTTCAAAGCGCATGCGCGACACCGAAGTTCCGATCGCCACCCCGGGGTCCGTCGGCTTGATGATTACCCGGTGCGCGCCCCGGCGCTCGCCCTGGAAGCTGACTCTGCGGCGGGCTTCGATGCTCACCTCCAACCGCTGCCGGGTGCCCTCGCCGTTAATCCACACCTCCACCGGAGCGCCCTGCCCGGGCGGTTGCACGCCGGTAAGGATCGGCTCGTACTCGATGATTCCGGCGACTCGGTCCCCCACCCCGCTCGGAATGTCGGCGACGATGGTTTCACCGCTTTGGGGATCGGCGAGCGCCATGCCGCCCTTGAAACGGGCGGTCTCCAGCTTGCCGTCTGCAACACGCTCGCCGTACAGAATCTCGGGGTGGGTGGTCAATGACAGCGGCTCGCCGAATATCCACCCTGCAAGCGCCGCACCGCAAGAAAACAGAACGGTAGCGACCACCAGCACCACCGTGCCCGCGATGGCTTTGCCGGCAAACCACTCGCTGCGGCGGGCTGGCAGCACCGCCCAACCGGTCCGCATCGCCGGGCGCACGAGAAACGCGCCGCCCGTGATCGCACCCAGCGGCAGCAGCAGACGCAGCACCTCAACGGGTACAAGCCGCGATATCCACGCCCGCGTGGCGGCATCATCCGCAAACAACCATGCTGAGGCGGGCACCATCAACAGCAGCGCGAGCGCCGCCGTCCAACCCGCCTTTGAGCGCGCGGTCTGGATCAAGGCCGCGCCGGCAATGGCGAGCGAGCGCGTCACTGCTTGTCCTTCTGCTTCAGCATGTCGAGGTAGAACGCTTCCAGCGTGCGCATCGGCGCGCGGCTTGAAACGACGGTGAGACCCTTTTCGCGCGCGGCGGCTTCCAGCGCCTTCACCGCGGCGACGTCGGCAGGTGTGACGCGCAGCTCGTGCACGTTCTGCTCGCGCAGCAACTCCTCCAGTGTGCCCTCGCTGAGCAGCTTGCCCTTGTTGATGAAAGCAACGCGGTCACAGACGTTTTCGAGCTCACCCAGCAGGTGGCTTGAAATCAGGATCGCCTTGCCTTTGTCGCGCAGCTCGGCAATCAGTTCTTTCATCTGTACCGCGCCGAGTGGGTCCAACCCGCTGGTCGGCTCATCGAGAATGAAAACGTCCGGGTCGCCGATCAGCACCGTCGCGACACCAAGCCGGCGCTGCATGCCCTTGCTGAACCCCTTCACGCGGCGCTTTGCGGCATCCTTCAACCCCACGCGCTCAAGCAACTCGTCGGCTTTGCGAACCGAGTCGGTACGCGACAGCCCAGCAAGCGCGCCGTGCAGGCGCAACGTTTCGCGCGCGCTGAGAAACGGCATCAGCGTGCTTTCCTCGGGCAGGAACCCGGTGGCTTTGCGCGCGGCTATGGTGCCGGGTTTGTGGCCGTTGATGGTGACGGTCCCGGCATCCGGGCGGATCAGCCCGACGGCCACCTTGAACGCGGTGCTCTTGCCGCTGCCGTTGTGGCCCAGCAACCCGAACACCTGGCCCGGCGCCACGGAAAGAGAAAGGCCGTCAAGCGCACGCACGCTTCGACGGCCGAAAAAGTCTCGGAAGGTCTTGGTCAGCCCGGAAATTTCAACGGCTGCCACAGTTACATCTGGGAAAGCATGGTTGCCTGGAGCTTGCGTTTCAGGGCTTGGCGCTTCTTGCGGTTCCGGGTGACGCTGGGCTTTTCATAGTATGCGACGCGCTTCATGGCGCGGGTGAGGCCTTCTTTCTCGCATGCCTTCTTAAATCGCCGCAGCAACTGGTCCACGGATTCCGAACTACGCGCCTTGATCTTCACCATACTCGACAGGTCCCAGACTCATGTAGGCCAACAAAACACAATCCCGCGCTACCGCGGGGGCGCAAGTCTAGCGACCGGGAAGGTTGAATGCAACCGGGTGCGTTTCTGGGGAGTGTTTTCTGCGCCCCGATAGTTTACATAGGGGCATACCTACCGGACGGTATAGGGCGCGAATGACTGCTGAAGTTGCCAATGATCCTTCCACACGCGAGGCACTGCTTCGCGAAGCCGCCGCCCTGTTCGCCAAGCGCGGGTACGACGCCATCAGCGTCCGCGAAATCGTGGAGGCTGCGGGGTGCACCAAGCCCGCGATGTACTACCACTTCGGCAGCAAGGAGGGCGTGGCGCTGGCGCTGTTCGCCGAGTTCAAGGCGGCGGCTGTCGCGGCGCGCAAACGCGCCTTTGAAAGCGCGCGCTCGCCGCAGGACGCCTTTGTGCAATACGCGCGCGAGATGCTTCAGCTCGCGCACCCGTTTCGAAACACGCTGGCGTTTGGTTTCTCGGTCTGGTTCGGGCGGACCAGCCTGAAAGAACTGGTCGCCCAAGTGGAACAAACAGACCGGCAGGCGTGCGCCGCCTGGACCGAGGAGTTGATCCGCCTTGGCCTGCCCGAGTCTGTCGCCTTGATTGCTACAAAGTCGTTCTGGGCCATGCTGCTGCACGAGTTGATGCAGGTTGTCGCCCACCCGGATTGGGAGGGCGATCCTGAAAAGCTGTCACAGCAGATCGCCGCAGTCGTCATGCATGGTGTGTTGAGCCTCGAGACCGTGGAGAAGAGATGAGAGCCCGAGCATTCCTGATCGCGTTGCCGTTGCTGGCTGCCGCGTGCGGCCCGCAACTGCCCCCGGAGCCGGAGACCGGCCCCGCCATCCGCAACGTCGTCGCCAAACCGATTGAGCCCAAGCCGCTTGAAGTGAAGGTCAAGCTGCCGGTCGTCACCCGCCCCGTGGAAGAGGTTGAGTTGCGCGCCGCAGCCGGCGGCAAGATCACCTGGCTGCCGTTCGACAAGGGCGACAAAGTTGAAGCCTCCAAGGTGCCGGAAGCAACCTGGCGCTCGGTGGAAGAATTCACCGCGGCCGCACCTGAAGGCGCAAACCCGACCGACGAACAGGTCGCGCTGCGCAACATGGCGCACCTGAAGGATGTGCCGTGCTTCGCGCGCATCGACGACACGGCGCTTGTGCAGACGTTCCGCGAGGCGCAGGCCAACTACGACCAGGCGGTGCGCGATCTCAAGCGCCTGGAAGACTACAAGGAAACCACAGGCAGCCAGCTCGACCAGGCGCGCACACGCCGCGACATGGCGCGCGCAGCCGCCCAGCGCGTGCTGGCACAGATTGAAGACGCGCGCATCTGCTCGCCGGTAACCGGCGTGGTCACTGAGCGTGTGCGGCAGCAGGGCGAATACGTCAACCCGGGCGAACTGATCGCCAAGGTGGCTGTCATGAGCAGCATCCGCGCTGACCTGGAACTGCCCGAAGCGCACTACTCCGCGCTGAAAGTCGGCGACACGGTGCAGGTCACGCTGCCCGCGCTCAAGGACGACAGCGGCAACGCGACGGTGAAGCAGGGTCGCGTCGCCCGCAAGGACACGCTGGCCCACCCGCAGACCCGCAGCTTTACGGTGGAAATTGACATCGACAACAACGACCTGTCGCTGCCGGCTGGCACGTTCGGGACGGTGCAGGTGACGACCTACAAGCGCGACCAGGCGATGGTGGTGCCGCTTTCGGCGATCAAGCTGAACGGCGACGAGAAGTCGCTGTTTGTGATGAAGGGCGGCAGCACGGTACGCGAAGTCAAGAACATCAAGATCGGACAGCTCACGCAGGAGTGGGCCGAGATTCTCGGCGACTCGCTCAAGCCGGGCGACAAGGTAGTGACCACCGGCGCACAGTGGCTTAGCGACAACGACACAGTAGCCGCGGCAGAAAACGATCCCACAGCTTGATCCAGGACTAAGCCATGAGAATCACGAACTTCTCCGTACGCCACCGCATCCCGATTTTCGTGCTGATGTTCGGCATCTTCATTCTGGGTGTCGTGGCTTACCTGACGCTGCCGCGCGAGAGCACACCCGACATCAAGGTACCGCTGGTGACCATTGCGGTGCCGTGGCCGGAAGCAAGCCCCGAGGACGTCGAGAACTCGGTGACGGTGCCGCTTGAGCGTGAGCTGAAGAACCTCAAGGGCCTCAAGGAAATGAGCAGCATGTCCTCTGAGGGCATCAGCATCACTACCTGCGAGTTCGATCCCAGCGTGCCGGTCGAAGAAGCGTTGCAGAAAGTGCGCGAGAAGTTCGACCGCGCCAAGATCGACTTCCCGACCGACGTTGAAGAAGAAACCATCGAGGAGCTCAGTTTCTCCGAGTTCCCGATCATGATTGTCACGCTGTACGGCGCCGACGTGACGGTGCTGCAGCGCGTTGCGGAAGAACTCGAAGAGCAGGTTGAAACGATTCCCGGCGTCCTGGATGCCGTCATCGTCGGCGGCGTCGAGCCGCAGATCGAAATCGAAGTCGACCCCGAGAAGCTTGAGGCCTACCAGCTGCCGGTCAACCAGTTGATCGAAACGCTGCGTGGCGAAAACACCGACATCTCGGCGGGCGGCGTCGACACCGGCAACTTCAAGCCTTCCGTGCGCATCCCCGGCGAGTTCAAGACCGCAGCCGACGTCGAAAGCCTTGTCGTGTACAAGGTCGGTAACCGCCCGGTGTACCTGCGCGACGTGGCCCGCGCTTACCGCGGGTACAAAGACCGCATCAGCTACGCGCGCCGCGACGGCAGCCCGGCTGTGCAGTTGACCATCAGCAAGCGCGCCGGCGCGAACATCATCGAGATCACCGAGATGATCAAGTACGGCCTGAAACAGGCCAAGGGCGAGTTTCCCGCGGGCGTTGACTACGTGATTCTGACCGACGAGTCGGAGCAGATCCGCACCATGGTCAGCGACCTTGAGAACAACATTCTGAGCGGCCTGGTGCTGGTGCTGCTGGTGATCTTCTTCGCGCTGGGCATCCGCAACGCGATCTTTGTGGCGACCGCCATTCCGTTCTCGATGCTGATGGCCTTCTTCATCCTGCAGGCCATGGGCGTGACGCTGAACATGGTGGTGCTGTTCGCGTTGATTCTCGCGCAGGGCATGCTGGTCGACAACGCCATCGTGATCATCGAAAACATCTACCGCCACATCGGCATGAACAAGACGCCGGTGCAGGCCGCCATGGACGCCACCAAGGAAGTCGCGTGGCCGGTAATCGCGGCGACAGCGACCACACTGGGCGCGTTCGGGCCGCTGCTGTTCTGGCCGGGCATCATGGGCGAGTTCATGCAGTACCTGCCGCTGACCGTCATCACAACGCTGATTTGCAGCCTGTTTGTGGCGCTGGTGATCAACCCGACCATCGCGGCGACGTTCATGCGCTTCCGGAAACCGACCGCGAACCCGATGAAAAGGAATGTCGAAGGGTTCGGCACCAGCATTCTCAACGGATACGAAGGCGCGCTGCGCGGGGCGTTGAAGTGGCCCAAGACCGCGATTGCCGGCGCGTTCGCGTTCCTGGTGGTCACCATCATGGTGTACGGGATGCTGGGGCAGGAGCCAATCCTGTTCCCCAAGGTCGAGCCCAAGGTCGCCTACATCAACATCACCGCCGCCGAGGGCATCAGCCTGCAGAAGACCGATGAACTGGCAAAGCTGGTCGAGTCTCGGCTGCCGGAGAACAAAGACGACATCAAGGGGATCGAGACCACCGTCGGCGGCACCGGCGCCGGCAACCCCATGGAAGGCGGCGCGGACGCGACGCACCTCGCGCGCATCACCGTAAGCTTCAAAGACCAGGAAGATCGCGTCGGCAAGCCGACCGACTGGATCGACAGTGTGCGCCCGCTGCTGAAGGACCTGCCGGGTGCAGATTTTGAAGTCAAAGAACAGGACATGGGCCCCCCCACCGGCCCGCCGATTAACGTCGAAATCAGCGTCAACAACCAGCGCGACATGGCCAAGGCGGTGCAGAAGGTGCGCCGCATCGTGGAGGACACGCCGGGCGCGATCGACGTCAAGGACAACCTGCGCACCGGCAAGCCGGAGCTGCGCATCCGGGTAGACCGCGCCAAGGCAGCGCTGCTGGGGTTGAACACGCAGTGGATCGGCAACTTTGTGAAGATGCTGATCAACGGCCAGCGCATTGGCGGGTACGACGAGGGCACTGAAGAGCGCGATATCATCGTGCGCCTGCCCGCGGAGCGCCGCAACGACCCCGCGGTGCTGGACTCGATCCGCATCAGCGACGCGTTCGGCAACTCGATCCCGCTCTCCACAGTAGCCACATGGGACTACGTCGGCGGCCCCGGCACCGTGCGCCGCAAGGACGGCCAGCGCGTGATGACCGTATCGGCGGAAGTCGCCGAGGGCGTGCCGGCGCAGGCGTTGCTGCGGACCATTGAGGAAAAGATCCAAGCCGAGAAGGACTCTTTCCCTGCGGGATTCAAGGCGCGCTTCACCGGCGAGAACGAGGACCAGCAGGAAGCGTCTGACTTCCTGGCCAAGGCGTTCGTGATCGCGCTGCTGGTGATCGCGTTTACGCTGGTGTTGCAGTTCAACAGCGCGTTACAGTCGATGATCATTCTTTCCAGCGTGATCCTCTCGACGATTGGCGTGATGATCGGGTTGCTCGTGCTGAATCAGCCGTTCAGCATCATCATGACCGGCGTGGCGATCATCGCGCTGGCCGGTGTGGTGGTGAACAACGCGATCGTGATGATCGACTACATCAACCAGTTGCGAGAGCTACACGGAAGATCGCTGCTGGACGCCATCATCGAGGGTGGGCGCACGCGATTGAGACCGGTCATGCTGACCGCGATCACGACCGCGCTGGGCCTGGCGCCCATGGCGCTTGGGTTCAGCTTTGACTTCTTCCAGTTCAAGTTCGTGGTCGGCGGCGAAAGCTCCGCTTGGTGGGCGATGCTGGCCACGGGCATGATTTTCGGGCTGATGATCTCGACGATGATGACACTGGTGCTGGTGCCGTGCGCGTATCTCGTGACCGCGCGCTGGGGCGAGCGCAGCAAGAACATGTTCAAGCGCATCTTCGGCTCGCCGGACGAGCTGTCCGACGACCAGAAGCCCAAGCCGCCGGAAGACCCGCCCGCGGGCGCGCGCAAGCCGGTTGAGGACGACTACCCGGTAATGGAACCCGTCTCGTAGGGGCGATGCTTGCATCGCCCCTACAGGGCGTAGCGCCACAGGCCGACGACCCCGGCCAGCGCGACCAGCACTCCCAGCGCGATGCGGAACGGCCGCGGCGGGATGAAGCGATGCACCCATACGCCCAGCGCGGTTGCGCTCAGCAGCGCGGGCACACTCCAACCAAACCACTCCAGGTGCTTTACGGTGATCGCTCCGCTGATCAGCAGCGTGACGAGCCTTGCCACGTTGCCGACCGTCGTGATCAACACCGCGCGGCGACGAAACTCCGACGGGTCGTGGCTTGCCCGCGTGAGCAGCAGGAAGAACACCGGCCCCGCCATGCCGAACAGCCCTCCCAGCACGCCTGCCAGTAGCCCGACCGGAAACGCCCAGCGGTTCAGGTTGCCGCTCACCGCTGGCTGCGCGTTGTTGCGCAAAGCCAGCCATGCGCCGGCGCCGATCACGGCGACCGAGAGAATCAGCGACAACCACAGCAGATCGAAGTGCGGCAGCAGGATCGCGAACAGAACGATCGTGGGGATCATCCCCAGCAGCAGGCGCACGGTCAGCGGTTCCGGGTTTACGGTGCGGCGCAAAGCCGCCCACATGATCGCGCTTGAGAACAGGTCGGCGACTGCAAGCCAGTACAGCCCGTCGGCAAGCGTGAGTTCGCCCGGCCACCCCAGCGCGAACGCCACCAGCAGCGACGCGTTGAACACGATGGCGCTGGCGGCACCCGTCACGCCCTTCACGAAGTAGGCCAGCGACGCCAGCGCGCAGATCAGCAGAATGTCGGCCACGGCGGGAGACTACATCGCGGCGGGTGCGGGCAAAGGGTATCAGTTTGCCGCGTCGGCGTCGGGTTGGCGGGCGGCGGCGGCTTCGCGCTCAGGCTTGAAGAACTCGTAGATGCTGGCGGCCAGTTTTTCCGTGATGCCCTCAACCGCCCGCAGGTCTTCGAGAGTCGCGAGCTTGACGCCCTTGGGCGAGCCGAAGCGCTTGATCAGCGCGCGCTTTTTCTTGGGGCCGACGCCGGGCACATCGTCGAGCGTGCTGTGCAGGTTGCTCTTGCGCTTCTGCTTGCGGTGAAAGGTGATGGCAAAGCGGTGCGCCTCGTCGCGGATGCGCATCAGCAGGAACAGCGCGGGCGAGCGCTGGTCCAGCGTCACGGGCTCAGCCTGGCCGGGCAGGAAGATGCGCTCGTCAGTGTGCTGGGCCTCTTCCTGCCAACCGTGCTCCCACCCCGGGCGCTTTTTGGCGCGTGACTTCGCCAGCGCAATCAGGTCGATGCCGACCACGTTCATTTCATCGAACACTTGCTGCACGCGCCCAAGCTGACCGGGGCCGCCGTCGATCACGATCAGGTCGGGCAGGTTGCCTTCATCCAACCCGCGCTTGAGACGGCGCCGCAGCACCTCCTCCATGCTGGCGAAGTCGTCGTTGCGGTCGTGGGTCTTGATCTTGTAGTGGCGGTAGCGCGCCTTCACCGGCTCGCCATCGACAAAGCAGACGCCGCTCGCCACGGTGTCGCGCCCGCCGCCATGAGAGATATCAAAGCACTCCATCTGCACCGGTGTGCGTTCCAGCCCCGCGGCTTCCTGCAAGTCGCGCAGCAACTGCTTGCTCCGTTGCTCAGTCTCGGCGCGCACCTTCAGGGCATGGCGCGCGTTGACGTTGGCCATGTCGAGCAGCCTCGCGCGGTCGCCGCGCTTGGGGTGCAGCACCACGACTTTGCGCTCCGCGCGATCACTGATCCATGAGCCTAGCGCTTCCATGCCTTCCATCTCGAACGGCACCACCACCTCTTCCGGCACAAAGCTTGCGCGCTCGTAGTACTGCATGAGAAAACCGTGCAGCGCGTCTTCGTCCGGCAGTAGTGTCTCGAACTCGCGCGTGGCCGTGTCTTCAAGCCGCCCGTCACGGTACAGCAGCGTCGCGATGCTCAGCCGGTCGGCTTCGCGGTAGATGCCGTGCACGTCGCGGTGCGCAGTTTTCTCGCTGCCGATCTGTGCGCGCTGGCGCAGCGTGGTCTCCTGTACGGCGATCATGCGGTCACGGATTTCGGCTGCGCGTTCGAAACTGAGTTCAGCCGCCGCGGCGTCCATCTGCGCCTGCAGTTCTCGCGCGACCGTGGGATCCTTGCCCTCCAGCGCGCGGATGAACTCGCGCACGATGGCGGCGTAGTCTTCTTTCGAAACCTTGTCCGGCATGCAGGGCGCCTTGCACACGCCGATTTCAAAGTACACGCACGGGCGCGTGCGGTTTGCCATCACGTGGTCGCTACACAGGCGCAGCGGGTAGTAGCGCTTGAACACTTCCAGCGTTTTGTAGAGCTTGCTGGCGCTGTTGTACGGGCCGAAGTAGGTCGCGCCGTCACGCTTGTACTTGTGGACGA
>CAZNBU010000084.1:0-1560 GCA_964571035.1 uncultured Planctomycetaceae bacterium
CGAAGGCGAACCCCGACTTCGCCAGCTCGTTCGGCGGGCCGATCAGGCCCTTGGGCCAGTCGCCTGAGTTCTGCGGCGTCAATTCAGGTGGCGTCGTGGCTTTGGTTTCGCCCGTTGGAATCGGCTCGCCTTTGAGGAACGCGACGAACTCGTGCGCGCGTTCCTTTGCCGGCAGCGTACTGCCGATGCCGCGCACGACTTCGCCCTCATAGCTGATGACCGCGTAGTACGGCACCCCCGCGGTCGGGGTTGGCTTGTACTTGGCCCAAAGTTCGTTGTAGCGGGCGTCGCCGACGTCGTTCTTGACGCTCGCAACGACGAACTTGCTGAGCAGTTCCTCTACTTCGTGCAGGGTGAAGACCTGCTTCTCCATTTTCCGGCACGGCGGACAGTTCTCGCCGTTGAAGTCCACGAGCAGCGGCTTGCCTTCCTTCTTCGCCTGCTCCATGGCGTAGTCGAAGTCGAGGTAGAAACCGTGCTCGTCCTTGCGGGCGCGGTCGGGCGCGGGCTTGGCCGCCGCTACTGTCAGCGGCGCGGCGAACTTGCCCTTGTTTTCGTAGCAGGCGTTTTCGTCGCAGACCTGGATGTTGTAGCTGCCGGAGATGCTCAGCTCGCCCTTGGCGTCGGCTGGCACTTTGAACTTGTAGGCCAGCGTGAACTCGCCCTTGTACTCCAGCTCGTGCCAGCCCTCGTCGTACTTGACCTTCTTCGCTTCAGGCCACGTCTCGCCCTCAAGCACCAATCCCGCCAACTCACCCCACGTCACCTTGGGCGGCACGCCGTACCCGCCTACGGTGCTGTTGTCCTTGTGGTAGGCGTGGTAGCCCTCGGGCACCACGAAAGTCAGCCGCAACTCGGCTGTCCCGCCCGGCGTTGCAGGCCCGGCAAACGCTGCCGAAACCTTGGTGACCGGCCCCTTCGGCTCTTCGACCACCGCGGGTGCAACTTCAATTGCCGCCTTGAACTTGCCGTCAGTGACGTAGCACCCGTTGTCGTCACAGAACTGGGTGCTGTGTGTGCCACCGATGTTCAGCGTGCCCTTGGCGTCCGCCGGCACCTTGAACGTGTAGGCGATGGCGAACGTGCCGGTATACTCCCACTCGGTGGCGTCCAGCTCGGGGTAGAAATGCTTCTTCGCCTCGGGCCAGGCTTCTTTCGCCAGTTCCAGCCCTGCCAACTCGGTCCACTTCACCTGCGGCGCCAGGCCGTAGCCTTCATTGTCCTTGTGGTAGGCGTGGTAGCCCTCGGGCACGGTGAACTGCAGCTTCAGCGTGTACTCTTTGCCCGGCTCGGCTTTGGCTTCGACGATCGGCTGAACGTCTACCGCCAGCCCTTCCTGCGCATGGAGCACACCGCCAACCAACAGAACCAGCAGCGGCAGAAAAATCTGGCGCATGTCGTGTCCTTCCTTAACAGTACCGCCACCCAGCACGTGGCAGATGCACTATCCTACGCCCGGCTACGACTTTTTGGGACCATTTTATGCCCCGTCACGCATTGCAACGCACACCATGCCTTATAATGTTCCGTCCGCGTAACAGCCGCCCTGGCGGGTTTATT
>CAZNBU010000084.1:1570-11064 GCA_964571035.1 uncultured Planctomycetaceae bacterium
CAGTGACCTGGGGGGCAAGACGCCGCTGGAAGCCGCCGCCGCACCCACCCTGGACAAGCTAGCCGCCTCCGGACGCCTCGGGATGATCCGGACGGTGCCACGTGACGAGTCGCCGGAGACCCTGGCGGCCCTGTTCACCCTGCTGGGGTATCCGCCCGGGCCGTACCTCACGGGGCGCGGCTACTATGAAGCCTTGGCCATGGGGCTGATGCTGAGCAACGACGAGTGGTGCTTCCGCCTGCAATTCGTGACTTTGGTGGACGGCAAGATCGTCGATACGCGCGCCGGCGGCCTGACCGAGCAGGAGGGGCGTGAGCTGCTCAAGGCACTCGAGCAGCATTTCAAGCTCACCAAGATCCGTTTCGTGCAGGGCCGCGGCCACAGCCACCTGCTCGTCGTGGACGGCGTCGATTTCAACGGGTTGACCAGCGTCAGCCCCTTTAATGTCGTCGATCTGCCGATGAAAGAGCACCTGCCCGAGGGGCCGGGCGCCGACACGCTGCTCAAGATCATCAACGAAGCGCCGGCTGTGCTGGCGAAGCATGAGGTCAACCGCGTGCGCGTGGACCTTGGCCAGAACCCGGCCAATGGCGTGTGGCTCTGGGGCGGCGGGACCGCGGTGGACGTGCCTGGTTTCGAAAAGACGTTCGGGCTGGACGGCGCGATGATCAGCTATTCGGACCTGTTCCGCGGCGTCGCGGTGGCAAGCGGCATCCGCGTGATCAACCCCGGCGAGTCACCGTTTGTGCGTGACGCCAGCGGGCGCATGGCGGCTGTGAACCCGGACAAGGAGGCCTCGCGGGCGACGGAGACCGAGGAGATCTCGCGCGTGTGCAAGTCCACGATCGAGGCGCTTGGGGGCTCCGAGTTTGTGGTCGCACACTTCAACTACCCGGATGACTACAGCCATCAGGGCGACACCCAGGGCAAAGTCCGCAGCATTGAGCTGATCGACAAGCACTTCTTCAAGCCGCTGCATGCCGCGCTGACCGAGATGCAGGACGTGCGCCTGACAGTCGTGCCGACGCTGATGTGCCGCGTCGAGACACGCCAGCACGACGACCGGCCGGTGCCGTTCATGATGTGGGGCCCGGGCGTAGAGAGTCGCGCCAAGCTGACACTGACGGAAAGCAACGCCGACCAGTCAGGCATCAAGATTGACGACGGGACGCGGTTGATTGACTACATTATGAACGGATTGTAGGGCACGGCGGTTACGGGTGTTAGGTTTCGGGTTTTGGGTACGCGGCGACGCATCTCCCCAAAACCCGTAACCCAAAACCCAAAACCGCAGTCGTAGCCTATGTCGAATCCGTACTCCAAAGTGTTCAGCGAAGAGCAGATCCAGTCCCGCGTGCGGGAGTTGGGCGCTCAGATTTCGGCCGAGTATGCGGGCAAGCGCCTGCTTTGCCTTGTGGTGCTGCGCGGCGGTTTCTTTTTTGCCGCTGACCTGATCCGCAACATCTCCGGCGTGAACGTTGAGCTTGAGTTCGTGAAGCTGGACAGCTACGCGGGCCAATCCTCCAGCGGGCGGCTTCGCTTTCACGGGCAGTTGCCGCGCGTTGCGGGGTACGACGTGCTGGTCATCGAAGACCTGGTGGACACCGGCCTCACGCTCGCAAGCCTGCACGAAGCGCTGCTCGCGCAAGGCCCGCGCAGCCTGCGCTACGCGATCGTGGTCGACAAGAAAGCCCGCCGCAAAATCCCGTTCGAGTGCGAGTACGTCTGCTTTGACGTCGATGCCGACAAGTTCCTCGTCGGCTACGGCATGGACGACGACGACAAAGGCCGCACACTGCCGTACATCGGCGAAGTCATTTGATTTCGGATTTTGGATTTTCGATTTTGGATTGGGCGCGGTGCGCACGTCGCGTCGCGCTCAGTCCAAAATCCAAAATCGGCAATCCAAAATCCCCGCTTGCCAGTTTTCCTGCACCCGCTGCCAAAACATTTGCGCGTAACTCTTTATTTCTACGTGGTTTAAATGGAACCGTAGCGGGACGGTTGGCGTCCCACCAGTAAGGGCCAGAGGCATCAACCGGAGAAGAACCATGAAAGCTCTACTCGCAGCAGCCGCAGGAGTGCTGATGATCGGCGCGGTCGGGGCGTCAGACCTGAACGCCCAGGGCGTCAACATCCGCATCAACAAAGGAAACAAGCGTGTTGAGGTCGACACCCGTGGCCGCGCCCCGGAGGTTCGCATCACACGCGAGCGCCCCGCCCCGCAAGCCGGGCACTACATCACGGTCAAGGAGAAGGTGTGGCACCCCGGCCACTACGACACCATCACCGAGCGCGTGTGGATCCCGGAGCAGCACAAGGATGTCGTGAAAAACGTGTACGTCCCCGGCAAGTACGTGACGGTGCGTGAGCGCAGGGTGGACTCACACGGATGCGTGACCTTCGTGGATGTCTGCAAGTACATCCCCGGGCATTACGAACAAGTAACTGAGTGCGTGGTGATCCCTGGGCACTACGAGACCTGCACCAAGCAGGTGTGGGTCGAAGGGCACTACGACATCGTCGAGAAGCGGGTGTGGGTCAGCGGAAACAGCCACAACCACACCATTCGTCGATAGGAATCCCGGCGGCTGATGACGCCCTCCCTCCCCCCAGGGGCGTCCCGCCGGCAAACCGACCCCGCGGCAGCAGCCGCGGGGTCGCCGTTTTTTGAGGGGACTGTCCCCGGCTGACCCCTGCCCTCTATCCTTGGCACAATGCACCCGGGAGGAGCGAGCGATGAAGTACTGGCTGGCGAAATCGGAACCGGGCGCCTACAGCATCGACGACCTTGCGCGAGACAAGAAGACCGCGTGGGAAGGCGTTCGGAACTACCAGGCGCGCAACTACATGCGCGACGAGATGAAACTGGGCGACCTGGTGCTGTTCTATCACTCCAGCGCGGAGCCGACCGGCGTCGCCGGCATCGCCAAAGTTGTGAAAGAGGGCTACCCGGACGCCTCGGCCTGGCGCAAAGGGGACGATCACTTCGACGAGAAGTCCACGCGCGAGAAGCCGACCTGGTTCAACGTGGACCTCGGGTTTGTCGAGCGCTTTCCGGGCGTCGTCACCTTGCAGACACTGAAAAGCACCGCCGGGCTGGAAGACATGATGGTCACGAAGCGCGGCGCACGGTTTTCGGTGCAGCCTGTGCGGGAGTCAGAGTTCAAGATTGTACGCGAGCTGGCGAAGCAGGCACCGGCTGAAGCGCACGTCGCCGGGAAGCCCGCCAAGAAGCCGGCGAAAAAGCCCGCGAAAAAGAGAAAGCGCTGATCCATGCGGTTCCTGACACGCAAATGGGTCGAGGGCGAATACGACGCGAACACCTTTGGTCTGCACCACGCCGTTTACGTTCGCCACCTGGAAGACATTGCCGCAGAGTTGCCCAAGTCGGCACGCACGCTGGCGCTCTTGAGTGAAGGCCTGTTGCTAACGGGCACCACGCTGATCGCCACGCAGTACGATGCGGCGAAGAAGAGTTTTACGTTGATCCTGAAGGTGTCGCGGGTTGAAGCGGAACACTACCTGCAACTGGAATACCTGGGCGTCGACCCGGACCAGTGCGAGCTGGAGCCGTTCGACTACGCAACCGAGTGCATCACCGAGGAGTTCGACCTCGGGCCCGGCGAACTGTTTGAGCACCGCATTCTGTTGCGGCCGGACGGCGAGGCGGTGATCCGCTTCCAGGACCTGAAGTTCCACTCCAAGCGCAACGACGCAGAGGAAGAGTAGGTGCACGAGGCGCTCAGCCCCGACCTTGCGGTCGGGGCACCAGTTTCGCCGGTCGTTGTTTGGGTTTGCGCTATCCTAGACCACTCGGTGCTGGGGCTCGTTGCCGCTCAGCACGGCGATTACGGCGCGGGCGCACATGCGGCCCATCTCGTCGCGGGTTTCGTGCGTGGCGCTGCCGATGTGCGGCAGCAGCACGACGTTTACAAGCTCTGCCAACCCCGGCGCAAGGCGCGGCTCGTCTTCGTAGACGTCGAACCCGGCGGCTGCGATGCGCTTTTCGAGCAGCGCCTGCACCAGCGCGGGTTCGTCAACAATGGGCCCGCGGGCGGTGTTGACGAGCACGGCAGTCGGCTTCATGCGCTGCAACGCGCGCGCGTCGATCAGGTGGCGCGTTTCGGGCGTCAGCGGGCAGTGCAGCGAGACGATGTCGCTGGCTTCAAGCAGCGCTTGCAGCGGCACGCGTTCAGCATCCAGCTCGCGATTCCAGTCCGTATGGTCGCTGCGGGAGTGGTAGAGGATGCGGCAGTCGAACCCGTGGCGCATCGTCTGCGCAACGCGATACCCGATGCGCCCCGCGCCGACGATCCCGACGGTCTTGCCGTAGACACCGTGGCCGAGGTGCAACAGCGGCGCCCAACCTTTGAACTTGCCGGCGCGGGTGAGCGCGTCGCCCTCAACCATGCGGCGCGCGCACGCGAGGATCAGGCCGACCGCAATCTCACCCGTTGCGTCAGTCAGCACACCGGGCGTGTTGCAGACGGCGATGCCAAGCTCTCGCGCGGTATCGAGGGCGATGTTGTTGAACCCGACGGCATAAGTTGCAACGACTTTCAGCTTCGGCGCCAGCCCGCGCAGCAGAGTGTCATCGACAGCATCCGCAAGCGTGCAGATCAGCGCGTCGCACCCGGCCGCAGCTTGCCGCAGCTCGGCTGGTGTGAGGTTGCGGTCGTGTGGATTGACCTCGATGCGCGCGTTCGGCAGGCCTTCGCGCAACAGGTCCAGGGTGGGTTGGGGGACGGCTCTTGTGATGTAGATGGTGGGCATCGGATGTCGGCGTTCGGGCGCTTACTGTGGAAATGAAATGCGGGGACAGTCCCCGAACCGCGTCGCCGAACTACGGCGGCCCCCCGAAGTCGACTATGGCTTTGCGCGCCAGGTCGGCTAGATCGGTCGGCGTAGCCGGCACTCGCAGCGCGTGAAACTGGGGGTCGTTGGCGGGCAGCACCGGCGCCGCCGCGCGCGGATGCAGAAACACTACCGGGATCGCCAGCGCGAAGTGGCTCAGGAACTCGCGCACCTGCCCCACCGCCTCGGGGTCCTGCACCGTGTCGCACACCAGCATGTGAAAGCGCTCGCGGTCGATGCGCGACAGCGCCTTGCTCAGGTCGTTCTCGAGCAGCAATTCAAACCCGGCTTGCTTCATCGCCGCGCTTACCATGCGCTGGCGGTCTTCGCTCACCACAGCCAGCACGCGCGCCACGTCCTGCATCACCGCAAGGCGCCCGGCGCTGGTGGTGGGCGTGCGGCGGTTGAGCACCTGGTCAATCGTGGCCAGCAGCTCGCGCGCGCGAAACGGCTTGGTCATGTAGGCGTCGGCGCCGGCGAGGTAGCCCTCGAACTCGTCTTCCACGCTGTTGAGGCCGGTGAGCAGGATGATCGGGATGTCGGCGGTCGCGGGCTCGCCGCGCACCTTGCGCACCAGCGCGAACCCATCCACGCCGGGCATGCGCACGTCCGAAACGATGACGTCGATTTCCTTCTGCGCCAGCAGCTCGTAGACGCGGTCGCCTGAGGTCAGCGCTTCGACTTCATAGCCATTGCGCGCAAGCAACGCCTTGATGATCTCTGAGACCGCGGCGTTGTCGTCAATCAAAAGCACAGTCGGTTTGCGGGCCATGCGCGGGTTATAGCAAAGCACCCCGCGCGAGGCGGGGTGCTTTCAATGTAGATTTGATGCGTCGGCTACTCTCCGGTCGTGCCCGCACCGCTGCTGGGCGAATACCCCTCAACGTTGCGGATGATCTCTGAGCCCGGCCACACAATCTGGTTCGGCTTGGCGCCTGCGGCGAAAGGCTCCGGTTTCTGGGCCGTCTTGTCCGCCGGCTGGTAGTTGCTCTGCGCGATTGCCGGGTCCGGGTTCGGGCCCTTGAGGTACAGGCTGTAGGCTGTGCTGCCCGGCATGCTCCAGAGCACGTCGTCGCTCTTCACCATGCCGATGGCGGGCGGGGTGATCATGATCAGCATGATCAGGATGAACGTGATGCCCGTGAGCACCTTCCACAGGATGCCCTCGTTCGGCACGATCTCGACGTACTTCACCTGCTCCTGGATCTGCACTGGGCCGGGCATACCGCCGGGCGCCTGCGCGTACTGGTAATCGCCTGCGGCGCCTTCTTCAACGCCGACGTCGTCCAGCTCATCCAGCTCGTCGAGGCCGCTGGCGTCCACCGGCTCGGTCTGCAACCCGAGCTCGTCGTCGTCGGACAGGTCCAGCCCGCCTTCGATCTTCTGGGTGGCGTCGGCGTCATCGGCGCCGAAGTCCAAGCCGCCAAGCTCGTCGGTCTCGTCGAACACGAGCTCTTCGGTCAGCGTAGCGTCCTTGCCGTCTTCGATGTCGGACAACTCGACAGTCGGCACGCTGGTGGCGCCGGTGTCTTCGAAGTCGGCGTCGGACGACAGGTTGCCGAGATCGAGCAGCGTCTCGTCGGTCTCTTCCTCGATGATCTCGAGTCCTTCGCCGCTCATCTGTGTTTCGCCCAGGTCGATGTTGGTGCCGGACGTGGCGCGCGCGCGCGACAGGGCCTGCACGTCTTCCGAGCGGAACTTCATGCGGTCATCATCGCGGAAGGCGCGGATCTGGCCTTCCGAAACGAGACGCTTGAGTTCGTCCTCGTCCATTTCCAGTTCGCGGAGGACGTCGTCAAAGGACTTATAGTTGGGCATTGCGATCTCCGGAGTGCTTCCGGCCTGACGGGGGTCCACGCCATCCTGCCCCGCAATCATCCGCGGTCAACAGGAAGTTACTGCCTGAAAGCTGCATCGTAATCATCGGGGCGTTTCCGGCGCAAGACCTGAAAACGCCCCGTGATAGGAATATGACAGCACTCTGAACCTGTGGCAGAGGTTACTTTCTCTTCTTCTCTTTCTCCAAGGCCTCCTTGATGCCCAGCGGCGTGTAGCCCTTGCCGGTAGTCTGCTCGTCGTTCAGGTAACCGAGCTTGGAGTCGTACTCAAGCACGCGGGTCGCCACCAGGTAGACTTCGCCGCGGGCGTTGCCCTTCTGGCGCACTTCGTAGACCGACATCTGGCGTGCCGGGCCCGAGTCAAACATGTTCTCGTCTTCACAGACCACCACAATGTACTGCTGGTTGCCGCCAACGGTCACAGGTGTAACGGTCCACTTGGGGCCGGTATCGGTGCCTGAGCTCTGCGCGTAGGCCGGCTGTGCGCCGGAAGCGAACGTATTGTACGCGTACAACCCGCCGATCACGGTCAGCATCAGCGCGATGCAGGCCGCAAGGGCGATCCCGACTGCGGGTAGAATCGTCTTCTTCTCCATAACTTCTTCTCCAGCGGGACTGTGTCCCAATCCAGGGGCTCTTGGCTGGCGGGGGTCCCGATAGTCTAGTTTCGGCCCAGCCGTACTCCAATAGTAACGCGGCAGCGCGACGCCTTCTTGCGCAAAAAAACTGGCGGGATCAGAGAAGCGGCTGCGCGCCATTGCGGATCAGCGTATCAGCCAGTTCCGCCCCGCACGCTTCGGCGTCAGCATCTGAGCGGTCGCCGAGCACGCGTTGCGAGCCGTCCTGTGCCAGCACGCACCCGATCAGCGAGACAGCGTCCCTGCCCGCGGTCGCAATCGCCCCCACCGGTGCGTTGCACCCCGCGCCCAGCGCGCGCAAGAACGCGCGTTCGGCGGCTGTCGCTATCCCGGTAGCGGAGTCATGCAGCGGCGCCAGCAGCTCATTCACGCGCTGGTCGCCTGCGCGCCCCTCAATCCCGAGCGCACCCTGCCCGACGGCTGGGTACCACTCCGGCGGTTCCAGCCAGTGCGCGGGCAGTCCGTCCACCTGCATGCGATCCTCATCCAGCAGCCCAAGGCGCTTCAGCCCAGCCGCCGCCAGAATGCACGCGAACGCGTGCCCCTCGCGCAGCTTGCGCAACCGGGTGTCCACGTTGCCGCGAAACTCGATCACGCTCACGTCGCCGCGCAGCCGAGCGAGTTGCGCCCCGCGCCGCAGGCTTGAGGTGCCGACCGTCATGCCGGTGGGGATGAACGCCAGCGGCTGCGCCTTCGCGCCGTACAAATCTTCGCGCACGATCACGACATCGCGCGTGTCCTCACGAGGCGGCGTACACAAGATCGCCAATCCATCCGGCAACGTGGTCGGCAGGTCCTTCAGCGAGTGCACGGCGATGTCGCAGCGCCCGTCGAGGATCGCCTCTTCCAGCTCTTTGGTAAATGCGCCCTTGCCGCCGATCACGGTCAGCGCCGAGGCTTGGTCACGATCGCCGGTCGTCGTGATCTCGACAATCTCGACCGCGAGGCCCGGGTGATGTTTGCGCAGCTCATCCGCAACCCAGCGGGACTGGGTCATAGCCAGTTTGGACGCGCGTGAGCCGATGACGATTTTGGATTCTGGATTTTGGATTTTGGATTCAGCCATTGCACCGCCGCCCGCCCTTCAATCCAAAATCTAAAATCTAAAATCCAAAATCCACCTAGTAGCTGCTCAGTCCTTCTTCCAGATCCGCAATCAGGTCGTCCACGTGCTCAATCCCTACGCTCAGCCGGATCAGCCCGTCGCGCAGGCCCGCTTTCTCGCGCAGATCCTTGGGGATGCTGGCGTGGGTCATGCTGGCTGGGTGCTCCAGCAGGCTTTCGACTCCCCCGAGGGATTCCCCCAGCGTCCATACGCCGCGGCCGCTGACGACCTTCTCGCCGTCGGCGACACTGCCGTCGATCTCGAAGCTGATCATCGCGCCGAAGCGCTTCATCTGTCGCGCGGCGACGTCGTGGTTCACGTGGTCCTTCAGCGCCGGGTAGAAGATCTTGCTGACACGCTTGTGCTCGCCGAGAAAGCTTACGATCTGCTCGGCGTTGTCGCACGATCGCTCCATGCGCACACCCAGCGTCTTGATGCCTCGGTGCACCAGGTAGCAGTCCAACCCGCCCGGCACCGCGCCGCTGGCGTTCTGGTTGAATGCCAGCCGCTGCGCCAACTCGGCGTTCTTGGTGGCCAGCACGCCCAGCACCACGTCGCTGTGGCCGCCGAGATACTTGGTCGCGCTGTGCATCACGATGTCGGCGCCGAGGTTCAACGGCTGTTGCAGGTACGGCGTGGCGAACGTGTTGTCCACGACACACAGCGCCGACTTTGAGTGCGCGAAGGCCGCCAGCACCTCGATGTCGCTTACCTTCAACAGCGGGTTGCTGGGCGATTCGAGAAACAGCAGCTTGGTGTTGGGCCTAAACGCGGCTTTGACGTTGTCGATCTTTGTCGTGTCCACGAACGTGAACTCGATGCCCATGCGCTTGTAGGTCTTGTCGAAGATGCGGAAGGTGCCGCCGTAAACGTCGTCGGCGCACACCACGTGATCGCCCGCGCTCAGCAGCTTGATCACCGCATCGGTCGCGCCCAGCCCGCTCGAAAAAGCCATGCCGTGCTCCGCGCCTTCCCGCGCCGCAAACACCCGCTCGAGCGCTGTGCGCGTCGGGTTGCCGGAGCGCGCGTAGTCGTACCCCTGGTGCTTGCCCGGGC
>CAZNBU010000085.1:0-10884 GCA_964571035.1 uncultured Planctomycetaceae bacterium
GGCTGATCGAAGGGCCCGGCAACGTCTACATTTGCGACGAATGTGTCGCCCTGGTCGTGCGCCTGCGCGCGTGCGGCAAACGTTGCCGCTAGTGAGTGAATCGTGGTTTCAAAACTGGTCGTCTGGATCGTCATCGTTTTCTCCTTGTCTCCTGCACCAGACAATGCGGCGGCGCAGCCAGACCAACAAGTACAGAATCTGGACTTGTGGTGGCGGGCGCGCCGCATACGCTGTGGGCATGCCGAAACGAAAAGGCTACGGCCAGTTCTGCCCCGTCGCTCGCGCCGCTGAAGTTGTGGCGGAGCGCTGGACGCCGCTGGTGCTGCGCGAGTTGCTGCTGGGCAGCCGCCGCTTCAACGACCTGCGGCGCGGCGTTCCGTTGATGTCAGCGTCGCTGCTGTCGCTGCGGCTTAAGGAACTGGAAAACGTCGGCGTGGTACGGCGAACCGGGCTGGGGCGCGGCAAGGGGTACTCGTATGAACTGACCGAGTCGGGCGCGGAACTCGGCCCGGTCATCGACATGCTCGGCTTGTGGGGCAAAAAGTGGATCCGCCGCGAGCTCAGCGGCGACGAGTTGGACCCCTCACTGCTGCTGTGGGACATCCGCCGCCGGGTAGACCTTTCAAAGATGCCGACGGCGGGCCGCGTGGTGATCCAGTTCGATCTTGCGGGTGCGCCGCGCAAGAAGTCGCGCTGGTGGCTGGTGGTCGACCGCGGCGAGGTCGATCTGTGCCTGATCCACCCGGGCACCGAGCCGCAGCTCAGTGTCGCATCGAACGTCAAGGCACTCAGTGCGGTCTGGCTTGGCAACCGGGACCTTCCGGGCGCGATCCGGAATGGGGAGATCCGGTTGCAGGGCTCGGCGGCGTTGGCAAAGAGTTTCGCCAAGTGGTTCGGGCTGAGCAGCTTTGCGCACCTCGGCCGGAAGGCGCCCGCGTAGGCAGGGCTCCCAGCCGACTGAACTGGTGTGACGCATGGCCGATCAACCCTCAATCCGAACCGAACGCTTGTTGCTGCGCCCCTGGCGCGAATCGGATCTCGCGCTATTTGCGGCGTTGAATGCGGACCCGCGGGTGATGGAGTTCATGCCCGCGTTGCTTGCGCGCGAGCAGAGTGATGCGATGGCGGGCGGCATCGTGGATCACTTCGAGGCGTACGGGTACGGGCGCTGGGCGGTCGAGGCGGAGGGTGCGCCGTTCATTGGGTTCATCGGATTGCATTGGTCGAACTTTGACGCGCACTTCACGCCCGCGCTGGAGATTGGGTTTCGATTGGCGGCTGAATATTGGGGCAAGGGCTACGCCACCGAAGGCGGGAAAGCCGCTGTCGCCTGGGCGTTCGCGAACACCGACCTGCCGGCGATTTACTCCTGGACAGCGCTGATCAACCGCCGCTCCGACAGCGCCATCCGCAAGATCGGGCTAAGCGTGGTCGCGGGCGCCGAGTTCGATCATCCGAGGGTGGCTGAGGGCCACCCGCTGCGCCGGCACAACCTGTACCGCGTTGCGCGTGGCGACGGGGTTTCCTGACAAGTTGTCCCGGCTAGTCCCGCGCGGCGCTGCGTTTAGCATGGCGGCATGGACCTTGCCCGCGAGATTTCGTTCGCACACGAGCTGGCCGCCGAGGCGGCAACGCTGCTGGCGCCGTGGATTGGCGACGCCGCGCGGCGCAGCGGGGCGACACGCGAGAAAGCAGCGGGCGAGGTTGTCACTGAAGCCGACCACGCCGTCAGCGAACTGCTGATCGGGCGCATCGCCGATGCGTTTCCGCGCGACGCGATCTGTTCCGAAGACGGTTCCACGCTGGATGATGCCTCGTGTACGCGGCGCTGGATCATCGCCCCCATCGACGGCACGCGCAGCTTTATTCGCGGCGTGGCTGGTTACAGCATCATGATTGCGCTGGCGATTGACGGCGACCCGGTGTTGGGTGTGGTGCGCGACCTCGTCGCGGGCGAGACGTGGCACGCGTGCAAAGGCGCGGGCGTACACGTAAACGGTAAGCGTGTCACGCCGGGCAATGCGCCGCCGCGATTGATCTGGAGCCCGTTCGCCGGGCGCGCCGCAGGGGAAGCCGTCGCAGGTGAGTTGGGTGTTGCGGAAATAGTGGAAGTCGAAAGTTTCGGGTTGCGCGCGGGCGTGATGGCGCGCGACGGGGCTGGTGTGTGCGGGTCGCGGCCCGGGTCGCCGCACATCTGGGATACCGCGCCGGGGTACGTCATGGTTCGCGAACTCGGCGGCACGATCAGCGGGTACGACGGCAAGCCGGTGGAGTACCCGCACGCGCCCACGCTGCACCCGAGCGGGTTCGTCGCGACGCTGGGCGTGGATCACGCGCAGGCGTGTGAGTTGTTCCGGAAACACTTGCCGTAGCATGGCCATCCTGGCCATGGAGTTGGCATTGGCCTCTGGCCAATGCCGTGACGGGCCGGAGGCCCGTCGGTACGACATCGGCTGGAAGCCGATGCTACCCGAGCGATACCAGGGCTCTGGCGAGCAGTTCCGGGTCGAGGTCGGGCGCTGAGACTTCGCTGATCAGCCGTGTGCCGACCACCTGGATGCCGAGCGCCTTGATGGCCTGCAGCGACGACGGCTTGGTGCGTTGCAAAACCGATTCGTCGAGCAGCACGAATTGCAGCAGCCGCTCGGTCGGCGTGTCAGCGCCCGCGTCTTTACGCAAGTAGCGCAGGATGGTCTCGGCGCGCTGCTCAATCGTTGTGCCCATCTGCTCAGGGTCCACGCCCGTGTTCGGCACGTACAGCTTGGGGCATTCGGCGTCGCGGACCGCGCTGCCGACGCCCGCGGGCAGCAGGTTCGCGATCACGCTGGAGTAAAAGCTGCCGATCGGGAACACCAGCAGGTCGGCGCGCGTGATCAGGTTTCGCACCTTGTCGTCGATCGCGCAGGTGGTTGGCTCCGGCTTTTCTGGCGAACGCACCAGCCGCAGCTCTTTCACCGCCGACTGGATCGGCGACTTTTCCTTGCCCGTGAGCTTGTGCTGGCCGATCACTTCGGTGCCGTCGGAAAGCGTGGCGGCGAGGTGCAGGTCGTCGCGCACCGTCGGCTGAACGATCCCGCGCACTTCCACCAGGCGCGAGAACAGGAACAGCACGCTGTCGATGTCGCGTTCGTTGTCAAGGAACCCAGCCGCGAGCATCAGGTTGCCGATGCTTGCGCCGCGCAGGTCGAAGCTGGGCGGCATGTTGCGCGCGAACACCCGCAGGTGGGTGCGCACGATGCGGCGCAGCGGCTCGGGCACGTCGGCGACCAGCGGATCGGTGCCTTCAACCATGCGCTCCAGGCGCTGCCCGAGTTCCAGCTGGTCCCACTCTTTCGGGAAGCGGAAGCTGAACAGCCGGTACATCTGCGGGTTGCCGCGCTGCGTTTCGTCGGCCAGCGCCATCAGCCGGTTTCGCAGGTCGCCGACGCTGAGCATCTTGAACGCCTGGCGAATCACCGCCGAGCTGCCGCCGCTGTCGAACGGCGTGATCAGGTGAATCGAGTTGTGGGTGAAGCGCTTGAGTTTGCGCGAAAGCTCGCGCAAGGCGGTGCCGCCGGAAAAGAACAGGATGCGCGGGCCAAGCTCAGGCACGCGCGCGTGGCGGCCGACGCGGTTTTCGTCGCCGAGGGTGATGGTGCGGCTGATGCGGGCGCGGTTGGTCATGTTCTGTTCAGAGACTGGAGGTCAGAAGTCAGAGGTCAGGGAGTTATCGTTTTCTGACCTCTAGCCTCCGACCTCTGGCCTCTTTATTCCTCGATCATCTGTTCAACAAGCTCAATCGCCGCGCCGAAATCCGCTTTGCCTGTCAGCTCATACGCGCGCAACTGCTTTACGTGGTCGACGTACTCGTCCGGTTTGACGTCAGGTTTGCTGTCGGGGTGTTCGCCATCAGCCGTTTCGTGAAACGGCCCGGGTGATTTCATCACCGCGCCCATCAGGTCATCGCGCTTCAGCAGACTGACTTGGGTAAGGCGCGTAGGCTCGGTCGAGTTGCGGTCCCAGTTCAGCACAGTCAGCGCGTCCACGATGGCGGTGGGAGCGAAGCGGTCTTTGCCGAAGCAGGCTTCGATGTCGGCGTCGTACTTCTCTTCCAGTTTCCAGAGCTCATCTTTGGAAAGCTTCTTCAACTCGGCAACCCGCGCGGGTGGGATCGTGCCTTCCAGGTCGGGATTGTTCAGGATCGTGCCGGGATTGATCCGCGGCAGCTTCGGCACGCCCGCCATGCGAACCTGGTCGCCTTCGCGGCGAATCAACAGCCGGTCGTTGCTCGTGAACTTCGCGCCCTTGCTCATCAGGTGCAGGCTCAGCGTTGATTTGCCGCCGCCCGCAAGGCCGGCGAACATCAACCCCTTGCCGCGATAGACCACGCCGGCTGCGTGGCACAGGGCCCAGTTGTGCTCCAGCAGCCAGTTGATGAGCTGCGTGTTGGTGAAGTTGTGAACCTGGTTGTCGTTTTTCACGCACGGCCCAAGCGCGACCTTGATGCCGGGGCCGAGCAGGAACTGCATGCCGGTGCGCACCTTTCGGATGATGCGCCCGCCCTGCACATCGGCGAACTCTTCCTTGCGGCCGGTCTTGCCGGGCTCGCGCGGCCAGTCGGCGAACTTCACGCCGAACTGAGGCGGTTCGCACTCAAGGGCAAGAATGCGCATCTCGCCCTGCTCGGTCAGGAACGGCACGAAGTACTTGCGCAGTTGCGTTGCGAGTTGCGCGGAGTTCGTCTCGATCCGCGCCGACCAGTCGCCCAGGCCAAGGCAGACGGTTTCAATCGGCGGGTGCGCGGCTTCCATGTCGGCGGCGAGCGTAGAAAGAGTCGGAGAGTTGCTCATGGTGTGCACCTGGAATGAAAGGCGGGTTTCTCGCAGAGACGCAAAGGCGCAGAGAACGGCAGAAGCGAAGGCGGCCACAGATGGACACAGATGATCACAGATAAGCATCTGTGTTGATTTGTGTTCATCTGTGGTTCCCCTTCAAGCAGTTCTCTGCGCCTCTGCGTCTCCGCGAGAGACCCGTAGTTAGAGCTTTTCCAGCACGTAGTTGACGACTTTCTCGCCCGCGTTTACGCCCAGCGCATCCTTCAGCCCGCGGTATCCGCCAAAGGCGCTGACCTCAAAGACCACGGGGCCGTTGGCACCCTCGACTATGTCTACGCTCGTAAAATCCAGCTCGAACAGCGATTGCGCGCGGTGCGCCAGTCGACGTGCTTCGGCGCTGGGCTCGTGCGCTTCGTAGTGCCCGCCGGAGTGGATCGTGGTGTTCCAACTGTCCTTGCTGCCGACGCGCGCGTAGGTGCCGACGTATTCGCCGCCCAGAAAGACCACGCCCAGGTCGCGCCCGGGGATCTCGATCTTCTTCTGGATATACATCACCGGGTTGCCTTCTGACTGGAACTTGCGGACCACGGCTTCGATGTCGGTCTTGTCGTCGTCGTCAACCGGCGTCATGCCGCGCGCCTTGGTGCTGTAAAGCGGCTTCATGATCGCGGAGCCGAAGTTGCGCACGGCTTCCACGGCGCGGGCGACATTCGGCGTCACGACGGTCGGCGGCAGCGCGATGCCCGCCGAGCGCAGGGTGATGGTGCAGCTAAGCCGGTCTAGCAGGCGCATGATGCGCGAGGGGCGCGAGAAGATCGGCACGCCCGACTCTTCGACAAAGCGCAACAGCTCAAGTGAATCCAGCAGGTGCGGCGCGTACTCGCGGTCCACCTTCTTGATGATCAGCGCGTCCAGCTCGCACAGGTTGGTGTCGCGGAACAGCACGCAGCGGTCGCTGCTGTCGAACACCGCTTCGCTCATGTCGATGATCAACCGAAAGCCCGTGCGCCTTTCAACTTCATCGGCCAATGCCTCGGTGGACCAGCCACCGGGCAGACCGACAACACCGATGCGTGGGTCAGCCAACCAGCACCTCCTCAGGAATGATGAACGATTCAAGGGAATCGGCAGGGTGTGCCGCCAGCCGCTCAAGCAGGAAGCGGGCTTTCATGAACATGGACTTGGCGAACTCTTCGTCCAGCACGAAGCGCGCCGATGTGGCAAAGCTGCGCGCGAGGCCCAGCGCGAGGCGCGCCTGGAACGTCGGGTCGCCCTCGGATTCGGCGAAGCTGCGCGCGAACTCAAAGAAGCTCAGGCTGACGTTGTTGAGGCGGCGGCGCACCGGCCGCTCAAACACCTGCATGCGCTGGTTGCTGACGATGAAGACCGAGACGTCCTGCAAGTAGTCGGTATAGCGCGAGCGGTGCAGGTCGATGAAGTGGATCGTGTGTTCTTCGGCGTTGCAGATGATGTTGTCAATGTTGAAGTCGCCGTGGATGAACACGTGAAACGGCGCCTTCAGCGAAGCTTCTTCCAGCTCACGCGCGCGGGTTGCCAGCTCTTCAATCGACGCGAAATTCAGCCCGTCCACCGCCCATCCTTCCTGGCGAAAGGACGGGTGAATCTCGTACACGTCGCCAAGCCGCGCGTGCATCTGCTTCATGTACAGCGCGGGCTTGCCTTCCTGGGTGCGCGTCTTGCGCCAGATCTCGCTTAGGGTGCCGCAGATGTCGCGCAGCGCGGATTCAACGGCGGGCATGTCGCGGCGCATTACGATTTCATCGAACGTCTCGCCCGCCAGGAACTCGAACAGGATCGACGCGTTTTCGCCCTGCGGGTGAAAGCTGTGAATCTGCGGCGCGAGGCCGGGGAAGAGCTCGTGCCACTTCTCGATGCTCTTCTTTTCGTCCATCAGCTTGTTGTGCTTGCCTTCCTTGAAAATTACGGCGCGCCCGCCGGCGGCCCCTTGTACGCGAGAAATGCGGCAGCCTGAGCGCGTTTCGCCGATCGGTTGCAGCGCGACATCACGCAGCGACTTCTTGAGCTCGCTGAGGTCGCTGCCGGTGACGCTGTCTTCCAGTGCCCAGAAGCGGTCGATCTTGATGCGCTCGCCCATCGCGGCGCTGATCACGGCTTCGCCGATGTTCAGCAGGCTGTCGCCCATGCGCTCGAGGTAGCGGTAGATGAACAGCACAGTGACAAGCTGCTGCGGGTCGCCGCCCGAGCGCATGTCGGCGATCACCTGGTTGAAGGTGCGGGCGTAGTGGCGGTCGAGCTCGTCTTCGGAGCGACAGACGGAAAGCGACACCTGCACGTTCTGCGTGAACACGGCGTCGTCGATCTTGTCGATGGCTGCCAGCACGACCTCGAACATCGGGTCGAAGTCGTAGCGGTCCAGCACGCCGGTTTCGATCACGTAGGTGGCTTGCCCGATGATGTTCTCGCTGAAGTCGGCGATGCGCTCAAGGTTGACGGCGATCACCTCGATCGACTTGAGCAGATCAACTTCCGCCTGCTGGATGCGGTCGCGGATCGCGTGCTTGAAGCACTTGCGCTGGATGATGCTCTTGAGGTTGTCGATGTAGTCGTCTTTTGCGCGGATGCTGTCCAGCAGCTCACGCGAAGGCTTGGCGAGGAACTTGCGCGTCTTCTCAACCTGCTTGCGAACCTCCACGATCAAAAACCGGAGGTTCTCCTCGATGCCTTCCTGCACAATCATTGCCGTTCACGCGCCTCGATGTGCAACGTGCCGTTGCGGCCTTCCGGCGATTCGCCGGGTTCTTTCCAGTCGAACTTCACGGCCATGCGCACGTGGTCGCCGTCGCGCTGCGAGGCGACCTCGAAGTTCACCAAGCCGTGCGGCTTGAGCACCATTTCGCCCTTGCGGTCCGAGAAGCGCAGCGAGCAGTTCTCGAAACCGTCGGCGAGCGCACGCAGGTAGGCCGACACCGCCTTGGTGTCGATGAGCGCCTCGTGCGCGAAATCGCCTTTGTCTTCCATGGGACTGCCTTCTGTTGCTGCCGGAATCACTCCGAGCTGATGGTCAGCCCGCTTTCGTTGGGTGTGCGCCAGCTGATTTCGAACTCGATCTTTTCCTTCTCGCGCTTCTGGGACGCCTTCACGCGCACATCAAGCTGCGCCGGAGGTTGCAGGCTGATCTCGTTGGTGTCCTGCTTCAGGTGCAGCGTGCCCTTCTTCAGGCCGGTCACGAGCGTTTCGAAGTAGCTGACAGCCTCCTCGCGCGGGATGCTGCTTTCGAAACTGACGGACACCTTGTCAGGCTTGCCGTTTTCCTCGGCGCGATCCTTCTTGTCCTTCTTCTTATCCTTCTTCTTGTCCTTCTTGCCGGGCCCGTCGTGTTCGTCCTGTTCAGCAAGCGGGACGGCTGCCTCTTCGGCATGGCCGTTGTCTTCATGCTTCTTGGACTTCTTGCCCTTGCCCGACTTGCTCTTGTCTTTTTTTGCCATGGCGACCTCCGAAGACCTTCCATCCCAAGCGTGGGCCGGTATTCAATCCGGGTGGCGTGGGGATACCTCAAGAATTGCGTTAAGAATGGATTAATCCGCGCCCGCACATGCTGCGCGGCGGGCCAAAACGGCCCGGAATCGCAGTTCTCGACACTGTCAATTCTACAAAAAGGAGACCATCGGAAAACAGGCGCTGGCGTCAAACACCTTGACGTAGGGGTAGTCCGCGCTGATCGCGAAGATTCGACCCTTGGGTTCAAACACCGTTGCGGCGCCGCCGGAGCCTTCGAGGCCCTCCAGCTCGCGGGTGTTGCAGTCCACGCTGGCGTCGCATTCGAAGTTAAGCATCCCCTGCCGGAAGACCATGCGCTGGCCGCGCAGGATGTTGCGATGCCCGTGCACGATGGCGTAGATGCCGGAAAGGTGCATGTCGCGCAGGCCCGCGCCGGTGAACGGCAAGTCGATGTCGCGGTACTTGGTGCGGAACACGTTGCCGACCGGCCCGTGGTACAGCTCGAAGAGGTCGCTATGGAACAGGTCGTGGAAGCGGCGGTTGACGCCTTCGACCCCTTCGCGGCGGATGGTCTCAGCCACCGTGTCATCCACGCCCGCGTGCGCGAACAGGAAGCTGCCTTCGCGGTGCGTCAGCTTCATGTCGCGGAAGTACCACGAGAACTCGCCCTCGGGCTCGACCAGCAGATCCTTGAGCTTCAGGCAGCACTCGTAGATGTCGTTGAGGCTGAGCCCGGCTTGCGCAGCCGACGCCAGCATCTCGCCGGACTTTTCGCGGATGCGGCGCAGCTCTTTCTCCAGCTTGGGCGGCGACATGAAGTTTGCGCCGATGCGCGGGAACTCCTCGTACCAGTCCGCGCCGGGAAACAGCATCTCCTTGAGCTTTGACTCGGTAAAGCGGCGGCGCGTGCGGGCCTGGCGGTCGAGGTAGGTGTCGTACACTTCGCGGAACAGCGGCACCGCCTTCTTGCCCATGCGCACGAACAGGTGCGCCAGGTGCGGTTCTTTGCGCCCGATGTATGCCAACCCGACAAGCGCGCGCACGTCGTGATTGCCCGCCAGCAGTTTCAGCGTGGCGCCCTTTTCGATGAAGCGCTTGAGGATGCGCAGCAGGCGCAGGTTGTTGGGGCCCTTGTCAAAGCAGTCGCCACCGTTGATCCAGGTGGTATTTTTGCCCAGATCTGTCAGCTCAAAGTCTTCGTCACCAGGGCCGGTCTTGCGCACGCCGCCCGAGGCAACGACGGACGTGAAGAACGCGTCGCCGTCAGCGTGAATGTCGGTGAGAAAGCAGATGCGTTTCGCCGGCCACACCCACGGTTTGCCTTCAGCGTACGCGCGGATTTCTTCGCGTGAGGGGTCGTAGTCGTCGCTGGAGACCTGCAACAGGCCCTGCGACCCGAACTTGGGCCACATCTCAAGCTCGCGCGGCAGGTCGCCCTTGACCCACTCCTCGCCCTCGTAGGGTGGGGGATTTACGCCGGTGATGAACAGATCGGTGTCGGGTCGTCCCATCGGGCTAATCCATTCCCTGGGTTGAACGAACTTTCCACTCGCCCCCCGCGTGCCGCCACTTGCCGTCATCGGTGCGTTCCAGCAGCACCGGGACGCAGTGGAACATGCTTAGCGTCGGGGCTTGCTCCTCGCTCAGCACGCCAAGCTTGACGGCGGCATAACGAAAGGCGGCGCCATGACCTACGAATACCTTGAGTGAGTCACGGGTCACGGCGTGGAATGCGTTGTGCAGTCTTTGTTCAAGATGTGTGGCAACCCGCGCGCCGGCTTCACGCAGCGATTCCGCGCCTTGCAGCGGCAGGTTGTAGTCGGCTGTGGCCTTCCAGTTTTTTGGCGGTGCTTCAAAGCGCGGGTCGCGCTCGATGGCGGCTTCGATCTGGCCCACGTCAAGGTTGGCGGCTGCGCCCACCCCGCGCTCAGCCAGTGCGTCGAACTCCTCTACCGCGAACTCGCGTGTGGTGCGCTCTTTCAGCTTGTTGGCAATGATGCTCGCGGTTTCCCACGCGCGCAGCATGCGCGAGCTGTCGATTACTCCGGAGATATCGAAACCGGCGTCGTCGCAGATGCGCAGCAGCTCATCGGCGCATTGGCCGGCTTGCTCGCGACCCTTGTCGGTTAGGGGGTACGGCAGCCACGCGCTGGGGACCTTCGCCGGTTGGTGATAGTGGGCATGTCGCAGGATGGCGGCAACAGCGCGGGGCATAGTTCAACCGTCGTTCATCTTAGGGCGGGTAGCGACACTCATTGTAAAGGAAGCATGAATGTAGCGCGAAGGGTGTGTCAGAAAACATTGTCGTCAGGGTGATCGGGTCTCATGCCAAGCAGCCGTTCGCCAATGGTGATTCGGTCTGGCGCATCTAGCAGCTCAGCATACTGCCGAACGTAGGCCATGATCCATTCCCGGTTGACATCGGGATGGAGTTGCAGTAACGCCCGCACGTCTTGGATGTCGTGCGGCCTGGCTGCGAAGATCTTCATGACGCAGAGGGCATCGACGGATGCCACGGGAATCGCGTGGCCGGACACTGTCGGCCGGTCGGCAGACTGGGCGATCTCCTGCTCCAGCGGCAGGCGGCCCG
>CAZNBU010000086.1:0-10880 GCA_964571035.1 uncultured Planctomycetaceae bacterium
TGCTGCTGACGCCAAAGCACGCCAGACCCAGCACACACGCCATCGTGGACATGATCAGGTAAAGCCGCGCGCGGCCTGTGTGATCGGCCAGCGAAGCGAACACCGGCACGCACAACCCAGCCACAATCATCGAGACGCTGTTGGTGATTCCCTGGATCGTGCGCCCGTCAAACAGGTCCCCCACGTACGGCGCAAACAGGTACGTCAGCACAGCCGCGTAGACCGTGTTCGCGGTGTCGTACAGCACCCACGCGCCGCTGGGGATCGGCAGGGTTTTGGCCAGAGTTGTCGGATGCTGCGTCTCGCCCGCGTGGTCGGCGGCTTCGAGCGGCGGCGGCGCAATCGGTGGGACATCCTGGCCCGACATGGCGCGAAGTGTGCCGGGGTGCGCGCCAAAAGAAAAGCCCGCACACTGATCGGTGCGGGCTTGCTTCAAGTCCTGATGTTCAGGACGTGTAGCTGGCGTAAACCTGCTGACGGCGCGCCGACTCCTGGCGCACGCGCTCAGTGAAGTCGGCGATCTCCTGCTCCGTTACGAAGCTGCGGCGCCGCTTGCGGTCCTGAAACCACCCGCCCTTGCTGCCGTCAGCCAACCCGGCTTCGACAAAGGTCAGTTCGCGCACAGCGCAAAAGGTGGCGATTCGCTCGGCGTCCATGGCTGATCCCCCTCCCACTGGGTAATGCGTACCGGACAACCTGAACAGAGTCAAAGGACTTTCCTGACATACCCTTAACAATTCAATGCTAGTGGCGAAACACGCGCCGCTTACGGAGTTATCCCCGTTATCCAATTTTTGTCCACAGGGCGGCGGACGGCATCCTCGCGCAGAGACCGCAGAGCGCGCGGAGAAAAGCTCAAGTGACTTAGCCCCCAACAGACGCCAATGCCAAAGGGAATTCCGGCACTTCGCTGGTGACCGCTTTTGCAGTTCTCTGCGAGCTCCGCGGTCTCTGCGCGAGACTGTCTTTTCACTACCGGAGGCCAGCGGCGAAACTAGCAATGCGCTTGACGGCTTCCGCAAGCTGCTCATCACTCGCAGCGTAGCTGAACCGAATGAACCCCGGCGCGCCGAACTCGCTGCCGGGGACTCCGGCTACATGCGCGCTTGTGAGCAGCGCTTCGCAGATCGATGCGCAATCCTTGAACGTCACATCGCCGTGGCGCTTGCCGATCCACCCTCGGAAGTCCGGAAACACATAGAACGCGCCGCCCGGCTTGGCGCATTTGACGCCCGGGATCGCGTTCAACCCAGCCACAATCGCGTCGCGCCGCGCGAGATACTGCGCGCGCCAGGCGGGTAGCTCCTCGGGGTCGCGGGCGAGCGCGTCAATGGCGGCGAGCTGCGCGATGGTGGTCGGGTTGCTGGTGCTGTGCGATTGCAGCGCGCCCATCGCGGCAATCAGGTGCTTCGGCCCGCCGCAGTACCCGATGCGCCACCCGGTCATCGCGTACGCCTTCGCCAGCCCGTTCATCGTTACGGTGCGCTGGTAGGCGTCGTCCGAAAGCGCGGCGAAGCTGACGTGCTCGCCGTCGTAGACCAGCTTCTCGTAGATCTCGTCCGAGAGCACCGCAATCTCGGTCCCCTTCAGCACGTCCGCGAGCGCACTCTGCGCAGCCTTGCTCCACACCGCGCCGGTCGGGTTGCCCGGCGAGTTGATCACCACAATCCGCGTGCGCGGTGTAATCGCCGCCTTCAATGCTTCCGGCGTCAGAACAAACCCGGTGCTGGAGGTGTCCACCACCACCGGTTTCCCACCGAAAAAGCGCACCATCTCAGGGTAGCTCACCCAGTAGGGCGCGGGCAGGATCACTTCGTCGCCATCCTCCACCAGTGCCGCCATCATGTTGAAGCAGCAGTGCTTGCCGCCGCACGACAGCATTACCTCATCGGGCGCGTAGCTCAGCCCGTTGTCGCGCTTGAACTTTTCCGCCACCGCCTTGCGCGCTGCCGGCAGGCCTGAAGCCGGCGTGTAGCGCCCCACCATGCCGCCCGCGCGCAGCTTGGCGGCTGCGGCTTCGCGGATGTTCATGGGCGTGTCGAAGTCGGGCTCGCCGGCGGTCAGGGCGATGACGTCGTGGCCTTCGGCGCGAAGCTGGTTGGCGCGCGCGGTCAGCGCAAGGGTTACAGAGGGTTGGATGCGCCCCATGCGGTTGGCGAGGCGGATCTTGCTCATGGCGGGTCTCAGGCAGTCGGAATCTTCGGCTCCACGGTATAGAAACTTCCAAGCAATTGCAGGTAGGTCGTGTGCTCGCGCAACTCAGCCAGCGCGGCGCGCACCGGGTCTTCATCATAGCGACCGGCGAACTCGACGTATGTGGCGTAGTCCCACTTGCTGGTGCGTGTCGGCCGGGCAACGGTGGCTGTGATGTTGATGTCGTGCGCCTTGAAGCAGGCCAGCGCCTCCATCAGCGCGCCGGGCCGATGCTTGAGCTCAAACAGGATCGCGGTCGAAACTTCACTCGCTTCAGCGGACGGAGATTCCTTCTGCGCGCTGATCGCCACAAAGCGGGCGTGGCCTTCGCCGGTGTTCTCGATCCCAGCCTGCAACACGCGCAGGCCGAAAATACTTGAGGCAAAGTCGCTGCATACAATGCCGGTCGTCTTGTCGCCCCGAACCTGCTCGGCGAGATGCTGCGCGCTGTCGTAGCGCGCGACAATCTCCACGCCGCTCAGGCGGCTGAGATAGTTGCTGCACAGGAACAGAATCGCCGGGTGGGCGTAGATGCGCTTGATGTTCTCCGGATGCGTGCCCGGCTGGCCGGACAGGTTGTAGCGCTCGTGAAAGCGGATATCGCGCACGTAGTAGACCCGCGTCGCGCGCAGCAGGCCCAGAAGCTGGTAGTTGGCGCCCCAGTCGCTGGTCTCAAGGCGGATCACGCCGTACTGGCACGACCCGTCATTAACCGCGTCCACCACCGCCTGAGGGGAAGAACTCGCCACCGTTGCGATGTCGCGGTCGGCAAACATCCAAGCCGCCGCCGCTTCGGCGTATGACCCGCGCTGCCCCTGGAACGCGATCTTCAACGCACTCCCCCAAATCAAACGCTGAGGACCCAAGGCGGTGCGCCTTATCGTCCTCAGCCGTGTGCGGCTAGCTTCGTTTCTCCGGCCCGGCGACGCTGACCCAGGCCATGCGCAGCTCCCCCACCAGGTGCTCGAGCGTCTTTTCTTCCTCGGGGGTGAGGTTGCCCTTGGCTTTGTCGCGCAGCATCACGATGGTGTCGATCATGTGGCGCGCGTAGGCGGGATCGAACTCTTTCTCGCCCGTCATCGGGTTCGGCACCGCGCCCAACAGGATCATCGCGTGCGTTGCAAGCGACGCGCAGTGCTGCAGGAAATCCGGCGGCGGCAGCGGCCCGCGATCTTCTGCGTCGGCAGGCTTGGCCTTGCCCGCCAGCTCGTCCTTCTCGCGTTCGGCTTCCGCTTTCCAGTCGGAATCGATCAGGATCTTCGGCTTTTCGTCTTTGCTCTTGTCGTCGGGCATTGCTTCCTGTGGATTCAGTTGCCGCTGGCGCCGCGCAGCTGGTCTTCTTTCAGCTTCACGCTGCGCTCGGTCGGGCCGGGCGTTTCGTCCTTGCCCCTGCCAAACATCGCTTCAAGCCGGAAGATCAGCGTGCGGCCCTCAAGGTTGTCCGGGCCTTCGTACACCCAGTCGGCTTCCAGCGGGCGCTTGATGTCGCTGCGGCGCTCGCGGCGCACGGCGATGCCGATGCGGGTGGATTCTGTGTCGGCCTTCTTCTTGATCTCTTCGTTCGCTTTGCGCTTGGCCTCGGCGTCGTCCTCGCTCAACGGCTGGTACTCAAGCGGTTTACGGTCCGAAAACAGCGTGGTGATCTTCACATATGCGCGGCGGCGCACGTCGTTGCCGGGCACGGGGCTTCCGGCTTGGCGCATGTTCCAGTCGGTGTCGAGGTAGGTCTCAGGCAGGTCGTTGACCCAGTTACGCTCGGGCGGGCCGTCGATCTCGTACCCTTCGTTGCGCAGCACGGTTTCGATGGCGTCCAGCGCCTGCTCGTGCGAGATGTTGAAGTCCCGGTACTGGTACTCTTTGTACTCGGCGCACCCAGCCAGCAACCCGGCGCTGAGGCAGAAAATCGCGAGGATTCGGTGTTTCACGGCTGCTTCCTTCTCGGGGAAAGCCGGGGAAAGCAGGAGTCTAGCGGCCCACCCGACAGGGGACAATGCCGGGGGACTACAGTTACAGGCGGAAGTTGAACCTGGTTGGGAGCGGCTGCGCGCCGGCTCTGTCCTTCCAACTTCAACTTTCAACTGTAACTGCCCCAAAGCGGCAAACTTGCTACACTTCCGCCCGATGAACGCGGTTATGGCGCGAAGCGAGATTGCGGACCTGGTCGAGAAGGCGGAAGCGGGAGAACGGCTTACCGCTGAGGATGGCCTGCGGCTTTTCCAGACCGGCGACGTGGCGGCACTGGGCTACGCCGCCAACCTTGTGCGCGAGCGCCTTCACGGCGACACCACCACCTACATTGTCAATCGCTACCTTCACTACAGCAACGTCTGCTGGGACACCTGCAAGTTCTGCAGCTTCTACCGCAAACCCGGCGAGCCAGGCAGCTTCACCCGCAGCGTCGATGAAATCGTTGAGTGGGCCCGGCGCTTTGAGGGCCAGGGTGTGGCGGAGCTGCACATCGTCGGCGGCCTGCACCCTTCGCTGAAGTACGGGTACTACCTCGATATGCTGCGCGGCCTCAAGGGCATTCTACCCGACACCTCGCTCAAAGGGTTCACCGCCGTCGAAGTGGACTGGTTCGCCCGCATCAGCCGCAAGCCCGTAGCCACCGTGATGCACGAGCTGCATGAAGCCGGCCTGGATAGCTTGACCGGCGGCGGCGCGGAGATCTTCGCCGAGCACGTGCGCAAGCAGATCTGCCCGAACAAGATCAACGCGCAGCGCTACTTCGAGATTCACGCCGTCGCGCACGAGATGGGGCTCAAGACGCAGGTCACCATGCTGTACGGGCACATCGAAAACGACGAGGACCGCGTCGACCACATCCTGCGCGTGCGCGAGCACCAGGACCGCAGCGGCGGGTTTCAGGTGTTCATCCCGCTGGCGTACCATCCCGACAACAACTCGCTGCGCGCGCGCCGCGCCAGCGGCATGACCGACCTGAAGGTGTACGCCGTCTCGCGCCTGCTGCTCGACAACGTACCGCACATCAAGTGCTACTGGATCAGCGCCGGGCTGAAGCTGTCTCAGGTGGCGCTGGGATACGGCGTGGACGACCTGGACGGCATCGTGTACGAGCACGAGCGCATTTTCCACGACGCGGGCTCAAGCACGCCGCAGCAGCTTTCCGAAGAACAACTCAGGCGCATGATTCGAGAAGCCGGCAGGACCCCAGCGCGCCGGGATTCGCGCTACAACCTGCTGGAGCCGCAAGGGGCAACCGCGTAGGAGACCGACCGATGAAACGACTCTCGATACTGCTGTTGCTGGTAATCGCCCTGACCCCCGCCCTGCCAGCCCAGGACGCAGACAAGCCGACTGAAGACAAGCCTGCCGGGGAAGAGCCAAAAACAGAGAAAGAGCCGAGCGCCGAAATTCCCGCGGATTTTGCTGACTACATCCGCAGAGTATGGCCCGGGATCGATCCTGCCGGCGAGCACAACCTTGCCGACCTGAAGAATTACACCGAAGAAGCCAAGCGCCACGACTACACCGGCAAGATGGCGCAGTTGATCGGGATCTATCTGGGCACCCTGCAGATGGGGCCGGCCTTGCAGCAGTTGTTCGACCACTACTCCCGCAGCAAGTTTGCCGAGTCCCCCACGTTTCAGGTGCTGTACTCAGTGCTGCTATTGCAGTATCCGCCCGGCATGCAGAACGTTGAGCGCGCCCACGAGATGCTCAAACGCGTCACCCAGACCAACAAGGACTACGCCTATGCGTGGTACTACCTGGCGCAGCTCGAACTGGGCCTTTCCCAGCAGCGAGGGCAACTCGATGTGCCGGGCGCGCTAAAGACCATCGACAAGGCGATTGCGATCAAGGATGACTTTGCCGCAGCGCGCTATTTCAAAGCTGACCTGCTGTTCAAGACGTCGCGCGACCACGCCGAGGTAGTCGCCGTCCTGGAGCCGGTGCTCAAGGGGAAACTGACCATGAGCGCCGACAGCTACAACGAGCTGATGAGGCTCTACGTATCAGTAGCCAGCGAAAGCGCGTTTGAGGAGATGGTGAAGGCACACCGCGCGCGACCTGAATTTACGGTTCGCCATCAGGCTCGCGTTGGGATTATCCTTGCAATCCAATGTATCCCGCATCCGGACAGAACCGACAAGGCGCTTGGGATACTTGCCGAAATCGAACAGGTTGTCACTCCCTCCACTGATCCCGAGGTGGCGATTCTTACGCACCGGATGTCCGCGAGCTTCTGCTTCCAGAAGCTGGTTGAGATCGGCCGAACACAGCCCGACGCGAAAGAGGAGTTCAACAAGGTCTACGACGAGCTGGTTCGCCACCACCGGGAAGCCGTCGAGATCGAAGAGACACACCTGCCGATGGCGATGCGCGGCGCGGAGGCCGTCGCCTACGTGGAAGTACTTATGAAGGTGGCGGAACGTAAACCCAGTGCCGGCCTGCAGCAGCAGGAGCGCGAGAAGGCGCTGCTGTGGCTTGATACCTACTTGAAGGAAACGGAGCTGCCAGCCAACAGTCGGCGCAGGCTTGAAAACCTGCATGCAAACATCCACCTGATGTTGAACCCCACGGAAGAGGGGTACATCCGCAAGCTTGAGAACTACGAAGCGGCCAAGGACAACCCCAAGATTCTTGTCGAGCTTGCCGTCAAGCGTGAGGCCGTGCGACGTGACATGGAGAAGTTCACTCTCAAGGTTTCGCTGGACTTCTTCGTACGGCACATCAACAGCAGCGACGACAGCATTGTACGCAACGCCGCCTACCTTGCCTCGCACACCGCTCGCCAGCGCGGCGGCGAGGCCATTGCGATTGTCGGCAAAGCGATCGCGGACCGGTTCGAGAAGCTGTCCGAGCTGAACTCCGAGGCGCAGTATCGCTTGCTCGACGACCTGGGGCTGGCGATGCGCGACCTTGGCGACAAAGCCGGGTTGGAGCGTGTCGTGCGCCAGATTGCCGTCATCGCCGGCAGCGACCCCGCCAGCCGCTACTTCAGCCAGCTCATGGCGGGGTGGATCGAGCGGGAGTTCCTCAACACCATCCCGAACGCGCCCAAGGCGCTGCGCTCGACCTACACCCACTCGCCGTCCAAGTGCGTCGATTGGCTGAAAGAGCTTGCGGAAGCCATCAAGAAGGCGCGCGAAGATGAGGAGCGGGGCTAGCGCGTCAGCCGCGCGTGGGCGTCGGTCAGCACCGCGCGCGATTGCTCGTGTTGCAGCAGCGCCATCGCTTCATCGTAGCCGTACCAGCCCGACTGGTCGTGTTCGTCGCTGCGCGTGTGCGCGTCACTTGGTGTAGTCGCCAGAAAGTAGCGCACGCGCTTGCGATAGCTGCCGCGCTTGCGTGACTCGACGCTGTACTCCAGCACGCTTTCGAATCCCGCGACAACTGCCAGATCGTCAATGCCGGTCTCTTCCAGCGTCTCGCGGCGCGCGGTCTGCATCGGCGTTTCGCACGGCTCGGCATGCCCTTTCGGGAACGCCCAGGTGCCGTGCGATGCGCTGCGCAGCAACAGGTAACGCGGGCCCTCGGGCGTCAGGTGCGCGAGCACGAACCCGGCTGCCTCCTTCGTTTCCGGCATCAAGGCGCCTCATCCACAAGCCACTCGTCGCCGACCGTGCGCAGCGCGATCGTGATCGTGCGCAGGTTCACGCCATGCGACGCCCACAGTTTGATGCGCACGCGCACGCTTGCCGTGGCGCCGTCTTCGCCCAGTGTGCTGTCCAGCGGCTCCCACGTCGCGAGGCGCTCCGATTCGCGCTTCAGCTTGGCCGTGAACTTCGCGCCGTCTACTTCGCGCCGCGCCGCCGTATGCGCGCGGAGCACTGCGTCCGCGTCGCCCGCCTGCACCGCTTTGCCTAGCGTGCGCGCGGTCGTCAGCGGCGAGCTGTAGGGCGCTTCGTTGGCGCCGGCTTCGGCGATCTCGGCTTCCAACTTCTTGCGTTCGGACTCCAACTCGTTGATCCGCCGCCCGATCTGCTGCGCCTGCGCGCGCAACTCCTCAATCGCCTGCTTGACCGCCGCCAGCTTCTGCGCGGGCGTCAGCGGTGCTTCGGGCTTCAACTCGCGCGGAACGCTGTGCCAGCGCCAGTGGTCGCCGGATTTCGTCATCAGCACACGAAAGCGCCCGGGCTGCTCGGCGCCTTCCTCCTTCATGGTGACGACCAGCTCCGCGGTGTCGCCCTGCGGCTTGGGCTCCTCAATGATCTTCACGTCGCGCGTGCGGTAGGTATCCCGGAACTCGGCACTGAGGAACAGTGTGAACCACTGCTCCTTCAGTTCTTTCTTTTCTTCTGCCGTGTACTCGGCTTCCTCGGCGGCTTGGCGGTTCGTCACCCACGTCTCGAAATCGAAGTAGCGCTCGAACGCCTTGCGCCGCTCCGCTTCCGACTTGTCCTCGGCCATCACAGCCGCCATGAACGCGCGGAACGACTCCGCCGGCGTTTCCGCCGCCAGCGCGGGCGCGAGCAGGAGCAACACGCATAACAGCCGCATACGACCTCCGCTTTGACCCATCCGGGCCGTGCTGCTAGCTTGGGTTCAGGGCACACGCAGGTCAACGACGCGCCATGAATCCGCACTACCTGACCGAGCACGCAGACGACAACCGCTTCCCGGTGCTGGTCATCCTCGGCCCCACAGCCAGCGGCAAGTCACGCATGGCGATGCACGTTGCCGAGCGCGTGCGCGGCGAGATCATCAGCGTGGACGCGCTTAAGGTGTATCGCGGCATGGACGCCGGCACCGCCAAGCCCAGCGCGGCCGACCGCCGCCACATCCCCCACCATGGGCTCGACCTCGTGGACCCGCATGAGGAATTCTCGGTCGCGGAGTTCATCGACTACACCGAGCCGCTGCTCGACCAGGTGATCAAGCGCGGCAACGTGCCGGTACTCGATGTGACCGCGCCCTACTACCTCAAGGCGTTGGTGTACGGCATCGAGCGCGGCCCCGGCCCGCAGCCGGAGTTCCGCGCGCGCATGGAACAAGAGCCGCTGCCGGACCTGTACGCGCAGTTGATTGCGCGCGATCCGGCTTCGGCCGCACGCATCGGCCCTGCTGACCGCAAGCGCATCATTCGCGCGCTCGAGATCATCCAGTTCGGCGACAAACTCCCCAGCGAGATGCAGCCGTGGGGCAAACCGCGCGGCGACTACCGCTGGATCTTTACCGGCATCCGCTGGCCGCGCGAGCAGTTGAACGAGCGCGTCAACCGCCGCGCGCTACAGATGTTCGAAGCAGGTTGGCTGGAAGAAGTGCAGCGCATTCGAGCCGGCCGCGGGTTCTCAGGCACGTCCGGCAAGGCGCACGGGTACCGCCGCATCCAGGAGTACATCGAAGGCGCGATTACCTGGCAGGAGTGCGTAGACCTGACCTCGCGAGACGTGCGCCAGTTTGCCCGCAAGTGCATGACCTTCTTCAAGGGCTTCCCCAAGGTGCAGTGGCTTGAAGTCACACAGGACGCAGAGATCGACCGAGCAGCCGCATACCTCGCCCACGAGATTAAGGACATGCTAAGGCAGTGCGGCGTAGACCGGCCGGCCGTGGATTTGCCGTAGCATGGCCGTCCCGGCCATGTCGTGCGGATCGGCCTCTGGCCGATCCCGACCGTGTGCCGGAGGCACACGGAGACTCCATCGGCTGGAAGCCGATGCTACGGGTATGTCAGAATCTTCACGAACGATTAGCGCGCGCAGCAGGAAAGCTTGATACAGGCGGGGTTACCTGTCATGGCAAGGAGGTCACCATGACAGGCATGGCCCGCACAATCCTGATGGTCCTGATCGGCGCGCTGCTCAACGCAACCCGCAACGAACGCGAATAGCTACTCGTTCGGGTCGATCAGCAGCATCGCGTTGCCCTCGCCGGTTACCTTGGGCAGCTTGCCGTCCCACTTGTCCAGCCGCTTGTTCTCCAGGATTCGCTTGTCGAGCGTCTCCAGCAGCTTGCGGTTGGCTTCGGCCTCAGCTTCGGCGGTGCGCTTTGTGGCTTCGGCCTGCGCGATGCTGAGCAGTTCGATCTGCTTGGCCTCGCCCGCGGCGCGCTCTTCGACCGCCTTGCGGTCGGCGACGGCTTGCAGCTCTTTCATCTTGGCTTCGCCCTCGGACTGCACGACCTTCTTTTCGGCTTCGATCTTTTCCTTTTCGAGCTCGTTCTTGGCGCGCAGGGCGTCCTGCTCAGCCTGCACCTTGGCTTCGATCGCGTGGTCGAACGCGGCGCTGAACTTGAAGTCGGTGATATTCACCGTGGTCACCAGCAGGTTGGTCGCCTTGCCGCGCGTGGTGATGATGCGCTCGATTTCAGCCTTCACCTCTTCACGGTGCTTGATCAGGTTTTCCGCGGTGTACTTGGCTGTGACCGCCTTGACTGACTCCTGGATGATCGGGTTCAGCTTGGTGGTCTGCCAGATTTCGCCGGTCTTGCCGATGTTCTGGTAAAGCCACCACACCATGTCTGGGTCGGCGCGGTAGTTGACCGCCACCTCGGTGGTGACGGTCTGCAGGTCGGACGACGCGGCGGTGGCGGCGCTGATCACGATCAGTTCCTGCACGTTGAGCTCATGGATGTCCACCCACGGCGCCTTGACGTGCAGCCCTTCTTCAAGGGATTCCTGCGTCAGGTCGCCGAAAGCGACCTTCACGCCGCGATGGCCGGGCTCAATGATCTCAAAGCACGAGGTAACGAACATGATCAGCAAAACCAGAAGCACACCGCCA
>CAZNBU010000087.1:0-10769 GCA_964571035.1 uncultured Planctomycetaceae bacterium
TCGATGCGCGCCTGCTGCACGCATTCGCGCTCGGCGTACAGCCGCTCCTGCAGCGACGTTACCAGCTTGCGGGCGGCTTCAACGGCTGAGCGGCGCTCGGCAAGCATGTTGCCGCCGTTGCCGCGCCTGTCGTTCAGCTCAGACTGCTCGCGTTCAAGCTCGGCTTGCAGCTCGACGCTGGTGTCGGCGGCGTGCTCGAGTGTGCGGATCTCTTTCGAATGCTCTTCGATCTCACCGCTGCTGCGCGCCAGCTCTTCGGCGTAGCGTGTCAGCGCGGTGTCAATGCCTTTGAGCGATTCCTCTGCCTGCGCGACCTTCGACTTGCGGGAAGCTTCCTCGACGCGCGCTTCCGTAAGCGCTGTGCGCGCTTCTGCCAGCGTTTCGCGCCTGGCGCCTGCATCCTCGTTCATGCGCGCCAGGTCGTGCTCGCAGCGCGCTTTCTCCTCGTCGGCTTGCGCGATCGCTTCGGTCAGCTCGGTGTAGCGGGCCATGTCCTGGTCAATCGCCTCTGCCAGCTCGCGCTGCTCGGTCGTCAGGATCGCCGCTTCTTCGCCAAGGCGCTTGTGCTCGCGGTTCAGTGAGTCGAGCGACACCCGCCGCGAGGCGGCTTCCATGCTGGCGTCGTAGATTCCGGCGCGCAGGTCGGTGGCACGCTCACCCAGCGTGTCCTGGTGGCGCAACACGTCGGCCAGCTTGCCCGCGGTTTCGTCGATTTCGCCGTCCAGCACTTCGAGATCGTGCACGAGACGGTCCACCTCAGACTGCTGGGTGATCAGCCCGGTGTTGGCTTCGCCGCCCGCCAGCGCAAACGCGCCGGGTAGCGTGAACATTTCGCCGGTGGGGGTGGCAATCCGGAACCCGGACGCGCCGCTGTTCATCACGCGCCGCGCGACGGTGCGGTCGGCGACCAGCAGCACGTCACCAGCCAGCGCGCGCAGCAGCTCGTCAAACTCCGGCGCGGCTTTCACTTCGTCCAGCAACGGGCCGATGACGCCCTTGCCGCCCGGGAACTGCGGTGCCTTCTTCGGTGCGCGGAACTGGTCGCGCGCCAGAATCGTCAGGTTGCTGCTGCCGCGCCCCGCAAGCCAGTCGAACAGCTCGTGCGCGTGCTCAAGCGTGTCCACCACGATCGCGCTGCCGAGGTCTTTCAGCACGCGCTCAAGCGCCGCCGCGAACCCGAGGTCGATGCGCAACTGGTCGGCCAGCACGCCGGCGATGCCGAAGTCGGCACAGCGTGCGCTGTCTTCAAGCAGGTTGCGGGCGTTGTCGTCCAACCCTTCGTGCATGGCCGCCATGCTTTCCAGCATGGCTTTGCGCTCAAGCTTTGCACCGCGCTTGAGCTCAAGGGTGTGCTTGCGCTGGCGCAGCTCGTTTGCGGTGGTTGCAGCCGGCGCCAACTGGGCTTCTACCTCCGCCAGCTTTGCCTTCAGCGCCGTGAGCGCTTCTTCCTGTTCAGCTTTGCCGGCGAGAGCGGCTTGCCTGCGCGTGTCTACGTCTGCCAGCTCGCGCTCGACTTCCGCGCTGCGGCCTTTCAGGGTTTCGATGCGGCGGCGAGCGCTGCGCAGTTCCGCATCCAGTGACATGCGCTCGTTCAGCGCGGCGTTGGCGTGGCCGATGGCATCCAGCAGCCTGTTCCGGACCTGCTTGAGCTGCGCTTCCATCCCCTCGGCTTCGTCGCGCGCGGCGCGCTCGGCGTCAGCCAGTTCCGCCACGCGGGCGGTCAGCGCGTTCAATTCGGCGCGGCCCTGCTCAGCATCGACGGACAGATTCTCGCGGCGCTGCTTCAAGCTGTTGATCTGCTGGCGCACACGATCTGACAAGTCCTTCGCGCGCTGGATTGCCTGCTTCAGGCCCTCAATGCGGCTTAGTGCCCGCTCGCGCTTGCCCTGTTCTTCCTTGATGTCCAGCGCGAGCTTGTGAACGCGCTCGGCCAGGCGACGCTCTTCGTGCTCGGCGTCCGCCAGCTTGGATTCGGCGTCTTCCAGGTTCATGCGCGTCGCAGCCAGCTCGGCCTGGATGGCTCCTTCGCGCTTGCCGGCTGCGGCGATCACCTGCAACAGCTCTTCGCGCTGTGTGTCGAGGCGCGCGAATTCCAGCAGCCCGATCTGCTCATGGATCACGCGGGCGCGCTCTTTCAACTCGGTGTATTTTAGCGCTCGACCTGCCTGAGCTTTGATTTTACGTAGCTGACCTTTCACTTCGGACAGCACGTCCTTCAGTCGCTCAAGATTCTGCTCGACGATCAGCAGCTTGGCCTGCGCCTGCTCCTGCTGCTTGCGCATGTGGCCGATGCCCGCAGCTTCTTCAAAGACCACGCGGCGGTCTTCCGGCTTGCTTTGCAGCAGGGCGTCCATCTTGCCCTGTTCCATGATGCTGTAGGCGCTCATGGCCGCGCCGGTGCCTTCAAAGAGGCCGCGGATGTCGCGCAACTTGGCGGGCTCGCCGTTGATGCTGTACCCGGAGTCGCCGTTCTTCTCCAGCCGGCGCGTTACACGCACCTGCCTGGCAGAAAACGGCAGCACACCGCTGCTGTTGTCGAAGGTGATGCTGACTTCGGCGTAGCGGGCGGGCTTGCGGGTGGAGCTGCCGGAGAAGATGACGTCGGTGCTGCTTTTGGCGCGCAGCGCCTTGCGGGACATTTCGCCCAGCACCCAGCGCGTGGCGTCCACCACGTTGGACTTGCCGCAACCGTTGGGGCCTACGATGCCGGTGATGGAGGCAGGAAACTCAAACAGGGTGTGTCGCCCGAAGGACTTGAACCCGTCCATCTCGATGCTGACGATGCGCATGGAGCACCTGAAAATAAGGCTCCGGGGCCCATCCCCGGCGAACACCCGTTTATCGACGCGGCCCAAGTATGAACTTTGGGTAAAACCCGCTCATCCAAGGGCTTCCCGGATCGCAGGTTACACCAAAACGACAGGCGTCAGATACCCGTGGAAAGCGTGTGGTTAACCGCCTGGAGCGCCTTCACTTAGCTTGTCCAGGTCAACGTTGTGATAGTTGTACCCAAGGTCAGCGTTGATCGCGAAGTTGGATTTGGCTTCCTCGACGAACCCGAGCACCTCGCGGGGGCCCATTCCTCGCACCCACAGGTGCTGCAGGACTTCGCTGAAATCGGACGTTGGCAGCTCTTCTGTGCCCTCGTCGACCTGGCGGCCGTCTTTCCAGCGGCTCCAGGCAAGACGGACGCGCCCCTTGTGGCCGTCGGGCGTGATGCCGCGCGCCGTATCGTTTGCGTCCGGCACGCCGTACTTGCGTGAGGTGCCCGGCTCGGCCCGCTCCAGCAGCCTGCAGCTTACCCGGAACGGCAACTGGTACGCGCCGCCCTTGCGTCCGCGGGTGAACGGGTCCGTGGTCAGCGCGACGCTGTCGATCAGGAAGCGCTGCTCCAAGGGGCCGTAGATGGCCACGCGGAACAGGTCGTCGTCGAACACGATCACGAGGTTGCTGCGCGGCCTGATTTCGACGCGCAGCGACTCGATCTGCTCATACACCTGGCGCAGTGATAACTCGCGCACACCCAGCGGTGTGATGATCAGCTTGCCGACTTCGTGCTCGACTTTCACCGGCGAGCCCAGCTCGCGCATCTGCTGCGTGATGTCGCGCATGACGTCCGGTATCAGCTCGGCGGTGATGCTGCGCGTGGTGTTGCCGCCGCGGTATTCGCGCTCGAGCGGCAGGATGATCTGGTCGCTCGACAGGTCATCGGTCTGCACATCGGCTGCAAGCTCCACGCCCTTGCGCAGCAGGAACCACGGGCCGGTCGCGCCTTGCCGCTTTTCGAGGTTCTTCGCGTCCGCCCGCATTTCATCGGTGATCTCTTCCGGGTGTAGATCGGCGAGGTTGAACGGCAGGTAGCCTTCGCGCAGCAATGCCACCGTCCGGCCGAGCTTGTTGCGCAACGGTGTGGTGTAGATGTACCCGCCGTGGATGTCCGACGCGTTGCCCTTGAGTTCAATCTTCACCGGGATGGTGTCGCCTGCCTTCGCGCCTGCCGGGATGCCGACCGACTGGATGCGCACGGTGGCCAGGTGGCTTTCTTTGATCGTTTCATTGGAGGCGCTGGTGTGTTCCCACAGCTTGATGGCAAGGTCGGTGGCGAGTTCCGCGGCTGCTTCGTGCAGCGCGCCGGTGTCGCCGGTGGAGTTCAGGCGGAAGACGACGGTTTCGGCGGTGAACTCGCGGTTGATCAACTCGACCTTGGCGGGGTTGTAGTAGTTGATCAGCCCAACGCGGTACCCTTCAAGGCGGCGGATGAACTGCCGGGCTTCTTCGGGTGTGTGCTTGAGGTTCAGCGCGTTGCGCGGGGCATCGCCTTCAGCGCCGGCGCCGCCATCGGTTGCGGAGTCGCCGCCGGTGTTGGCGGGCGGCGTGGAACATGCGGCCAGAAACAGAAGGATTGGGACGAGGCGAACAGCTTTCATTGCGGCTCAAACGGGGCCAGTACAGGGCCTGCGCAGTATAGCGGCGGGGGCTGCCGCGTGAACCTATCCGAACAGGGATTTCTGGCCCGGCGGAATCGCCCACGCCGTGCTGCCGCACACCGGGCAGGCGTCGCGGTGGCTTGGATATCCGTTGCCGCAATCGCGGCAGTTGCGGCTGCGCACGATAAAGCTCACGCGCGAGGGCCGCGGCCCGCGCTCAGCCACGCATTCGCGCAGCACGCGGGTTACGTCGGCTGCGGTCATCGCCTGCTCGACGGCGACTTCGGCGTCGCGATCCAGCAGTGAATGCAGGGCGCTTTCCGGCTCTACCCTCGTTGCGAGCGGTGTCGCGGCGTCGCCTTCCGCGCCGGGCCGGTAGGCACCGTCTTGGGCGATCTGCAAGCGCAGCGGCGATTCCGGGTCATCCCGCTGCAACGCCGCGGCATCGGCGCGGGCCATGCGCTCACAGGCCTGCTCGCTGACCGCGCCCGACAGGCGGCCGGTCAGCCCCTCGCGGGCAGCCAGCTCGCGGAACTTGAACGCGACGTAGCTCAGCACCTGCTGCGCCACGCGCTGGGCGGCTTGCCCGTTGTCGCCGCCGGCCAGTTTCGACGCCGCGATGCGCAGGCCCACGGGCGCGATGGCAACGTCCCGCGACCCGGCGGCCAGCGCGCGGAACATGCGGGCGGAGGCGGGCGCAGGCTCCGGCAGGTCACGCAGCGCCACACGCTCCAGGTAACGCACGCGCGCGGCAAGCCCTTGTGCGGCGACGCCCAGGGTTGCGTCGAGACGTTCGAGCACCTGCTCAACCGACGTGGCATCCAGCGCCGGGCGCACAAGGTTGACCCCCGCCCGCGCGAGCAGCACGTCGTGCGTCGGGCCGAGTGCGGCATCGCCGAACAACCCGCCGCCGCCCGGCGCGACAGTCTCTTTGAGGCGAAACACGGGCACGCCGCAGTACGCCGCGGCGGACGCCGCCCGCTCAATCAGCGAGCGCCTGGCAGCGTCGGCGAACGCGCCCGCCGACACCGTCAGCTCAAGCGCGACGGCGCGCCGCAGCGAGCCTTCGCTGCCGGCCAGTCCATCAATCAGCGTGCGCGTCACGATGTCGCGCGCGGCGCTGCCGGGCGGGCCGCACTCCAGGATCAGCCCGCGCGGCGCCAGTGCAGCCAGCAGGCGCAACCCGTCGAGAAGCTGGCCCCTGTCCAGCGCTTCCGCGTCTTCACCAACCTGCGCGGCGAACGCGCGGTCGAACCCCTTCAGCGCGATCGGGCCGGCTGTGAACCCCGCGGCGTCGCGCACGATCGACGCCACCCGTGCGAACGCCGCGCTGATGCCTGCCGCGGATCCCGGGAACATGCGCTGCAACCCGAAGCCCGCGCCTGCCCCGAGCAAAGCCGCCACATCCAACCGAGTCGAGGCCACGGCGGCTGGCGCGTGCAGCGCTTCGAAATGCAGCGTCGCGTCTTCGTGCGCGTCGCGTGCGGGCCCGGCAAGGATGTTCTGCAATGCCATCGATTCCAGCACGCGGTTGCCGGCGCGCTCAGCCAGCTCGGCCTGGCCTGCCACCGGCGCGGCGTCGGTGTCTTCGCTCGGGAACATCCACTGCTCAAGGTCGTAGCGCGGCACCGAAACGATGCTGGGTTCGTGCGCGAGGCCGCGGTTGAGCAACTCGGCGTCCACGAGCTCGCGGATCAAGCCAGTGGTGACGCGCGGCAGGTCCAGCGCGCGAACGCGTGCTTCGACAGCTTCTGCGATCTCACCGGCTTGCGCGGATTCCAGCTTGTTCTCGCGCATCAATGCGGCGGCGATGCGCACGCGGCTCCATCCGCCGATGCCCTGTGCTGTCTGCGACACGCGCGGGCCCTGCGTGGATTCACTGAGCGATTCTTCAAGCTGCTCGATCTCCTTGCGCTGCCGGCGCCCGGTAATGAAGGCTTGCGCGACGACGGCAAGGTCCGGTGAGCTCAGCAGCGCTTTTTCGATCGTATCGTCGACGTCGTCTGCGGTAGGCGGTGCGGGGCGCTCGCCGTGCTGGGTGTCGAGAAAGTAGATCACCATGTCGGCGAGTTTGTCGGCGATCCATTCGTCCTTACTGCCCGCGGAGCGCACAGACGCAAGGATGGCGCGCACAACACGCGACCGCCGAAAAGGCACGATCTCGCCATTACGATTGAGGACCCGGGTGACCCGCGACATGAGCGCAAGGTTTAGTTTGCGACGCGACAATGCAAGGGGCAACGCTTCAACAAACGCCTGACACGAAAGCAGGTGTTGGGTTTTGGGTGTTGGGTCTTGAGTCAACTGCCAACTGCCAACTGCCATCGCAGTTCTTGACCCAACACCCAAGACCCAACACCCAGCACCTTCAGTGTGGACCCACCACCCAGCACCCGCATGTGATAACCTTGTCCCATGTTTCCGCTCAAGACAACCGAGCGCGTTGAGTCGTGGCCCGTGATCACCTGGCTGTTGATCGCGATCAATGTCTATGTGTTCACCCAGCAACTGCTGGTGGAGAACCCGAACGAGTTCTTCATGCAATGGGGGCTGGTCCCGGCGAACTATCCGCACCTGTTCTCGACGCAGGCTGGCGCGGACTTCTCAATCGACAAGGTGCTGCCGTTCGTAACCAGCATGTTCCTGCACGGAGGAGTGTGGCATCTGCTCGGCAACATGTTGTCGCTTTTTGTCTTCGGCCCCAACGTTGAGGACCGCTTCGGGCACTTCCGCTTTCTGGTTATCTACCTTGCCTGCGGGTTGGCGGCTGCGATTACGCAGATCGCGTTCTCGGCGGGCAGCTCAATCCCGGTGGTGGGCGCCAGCGGCGCGATTGCGGGCGTGATGGGGGCGTTCTTTCTGCTGTTCCCGAAGGCGCGCGTGATCAGTGTAATCCCGATCATCGTCATTCCGGTGATCGTGCGCGTGCCGGCGTTCTTCTTCCTGCTGTTCTGGATCGGCATGAACGTGATCAACGCGCTGAAGGAGTTGCAGTTCAGCCTAAGCGGCGCCGAAAGCGCCGGTGTGGCGTGGTGGGCGCACATCGGCGGGTTTGCGATCGGCATGATCTACGCCTGGCTGCTGGCCCGAAAATCCGCGGAACCGAAGGAATGAGCGCCAACCCGTGGTCCAGCCGGAAACTCGAAGTGGTCGTCTTCGACATGGACGGCACACTGCTCAACAGCGGCGATTTCGGGGTTACGGCCATCCTGCGAGCGTTTGAGGCGCTGAGCGCCAAAGGGCGCCTTCCCGGCGTTGAGACGCCATCGGTGCAGGCGATTCGCGGCCAGATCGGCAAGCCGCCGGCGGAGTTCTATCGCGGCCTGCTGCCGGGGCACCTTGCCGAGCGCGCGCTGGAATTGCATCACGAAGCCACAATCCACGAGAACGAGCTGCTGCGCGGCGGCATTGGCAAGCTGTTCGATGGCGCGCTGGACGTGCTGGCCGAGTTGAAATCGGCTGGGCTGAAACTCGCTCTCGTAAGCAATTGCAGCCGCCCGTACATGGATTGCGTAAGCGAGGTTTTCGGTTTGGACCGGTGGTTGGACCATCGCGATTGTGTAGGCGACAACGCAACGCGCGAGCGCAACAAGCCCGCGCTGGTGGGGGTGGCGTTGAGCAAACTCGGCGTGTCACGCGGTGTGATGGTCGGCGACCGAGTCCACGACGGCGAAGCCGCCGCCGCCAACGGCCTGTCGTTCATAGGGTGCACCTACGGGTACGGCGAAGCACACGAGTTCGAAAGCGCCCACGCAACGATCAACGACATCCGCGAGTTGCCGCGGTTGGTTCTTACGCTCCCATGACCTTGATGATCAAGCGCTTGCGCCGTTGGCCGTCGAACTCGGCGTAGTAGATCTGCTGCCATGTACCCAGATCAAGCCTGCCATCGGTGATCGGCACGATCACCTGGTGGTGGACGAGGATGCTCTTCAGGTGGCTGTCGCCGTTGTCTTCGCCGGTGCGGTGGTGCAGGTACTCGGTGCGCACAGCGTTGACCGGACCTTCTTCGCCCGGCGCGGGCCACTTGATCTGCGGGTATGCGCCGTAGGGCGTCAGGCTTTCCAGCCAGTTATCGATGTCATCCAGCAGCCCGCTTTCGGCGTCGTTGACCCACACGCCGGCCGTGATGTGCATGGCTGACACGAGCGCCATGCCGTCGCGCACTTCGCTTTGCCGCACGACCTCTTCGACCTTGTCGGTGATGCGGATGTACTCCCGCTTCTTCTTGGTGTTGAAATAGAGGTATTCGGTATAGGTCTTCATCTCGCGCTTCCTTGACACCCGGCACAGGCGCGAGTGTACTGAAGCTGATCCGCAAGGCCCATGCATTCCCGCATGGCAAAGGAAGCCTGTGATCTTCAGCAGAAAAAGTGACTACGGTTTGCGCGCGTTGATGTACCTGGCTGACCGCCGCGCCCGCGGCCCCGTCACGCTACACGAGATCGCTGACAAGCTCATGATCCCCAAGGCCTTCCTGTCCAAGATCCTGCAGCAGCTTGCCAAGAAGGGTGTCGTGCGCAGCCTCAAAGGGCCGTCGGGCGGGTTCGTGCTGGCGGTTGAGCCCTCTGAAGTGACGCTTCAGGAAGTACTTGCGGAGATCGACGGGCCGACCCGCGTGTTCGAGTGCTTTGCCACTGAAGCCGATTGCAGCCTCTACGGCGACTGCCAGATCCGCGACGTCTTCTCGGAAGTGGACGAGCAGATTGGCAAGGTTCTGGCCCGCTACACGCTGGCCGACTTCAAGTACCCCAAAGCCGCCGTGTCAGAGCGCGAAGCGTGAGTGCCCACCGGGACGCTTCACCCTTTGCATTGCGCCCGTGGCAAGGCATAGTCCGCCGCAGTACGCAAAAGGCGTACAGTTCCAAGCGCTGATCGTCGATTTCGTGATGTCTTGAGCCCGAGCAGGATTCCCGAATGTCCACACGCGTAACCGGTCGCTACAAATCCGTTTCGTCCCGCTACAACGCCTTCGAAGCCGTCAACTCGCTGTTCGACAAAGCCGCTGACCGGCTGAACATGAACGAGTGGCTTCGCGAGATCCTCAAGACGCCGTTCCGCGAGGTGACGGTCGCGGTGCCGGTGCGCATGGACAGCGGCAAGATCCACGTCTACACGGGTTATCGCATCCAGCACAACGGCGCGCGCGGGCCGTCGAAGGGCGGCATTCGCTTCCACCCCGAAGTCGACAAAGACGAAGTGCGCGCGCTGGCCAGCCTGATGACGTGGAAAACAGCGCTGCTGGATATCCCGTTCGGCGGCGCCAAGGGCGGCGTCGCGTGCGACCCCATGAACATGAGCATGACCGAGCTGGAGCGCCTTACGCGCAAGTTCACCGCGCGCATCGCGATCGTGCTCGGCCCGCAGCGCGACATCCCGGCGCCCGACATGGGCACGGACGGCCAGGTCATGGCCTGGCTGATGGACGAGTATTCCTCCCGCCGCGGGTACAGCCCGGGCGTGGTGACCGGCAAGCCGGTCAGTCTAGGCGGCAGCCTTGGGCGCATTACCGCGACGGCCTACGGCGTGGTGACCAGTGCCGACGCGTTCTACAAATCGCGCGGTGAGAAAATCGAAGGCAAGACCTGCGCGATCCAGGGGTTCGGCAACGTTGGCAGCTACAGCGCGCACTTCTGGCATGAGCGCGGCGGCAAGGTGGTCGCGGTCACGGACGTCAAGGGCGGCGTGTACAACGAGAACGGGCTGGACGTGCCGGCGCTGTTCGACTGGTTCAATGAGAAGCGCACGGTGGCTGGCTTCCCCAAAGCCGACGTGATGAACAACCAGGACCTGCTGGCGCTGCCGGTGGACTGCCTGATTCCGGCTGCAGTCGGCGACGTGATCACGCCCGACAACTGCAACCACGTGAAGGCGCCGCTGATCATCGAAGCCGCCAACCACCCGACGATGCCCGAGGCGGACGAGGAGCTGCACGAGCGCGGTATCACGATTATCCCGGACATTCTCGCCAACGCGGGCGGCGTCACGGTCAGCTACTTCGAGTGGAGCCAGAACCTGACCCAGTTCTACTGGGACGAAGAGCGCGTAAACGTCGAGCTCGAGCGCAAGATGCGCAAGGCGTTCATGGACGTACACACCATGGCCCGCCAGGAAAAAAGCAGCATGCGCACAGCAGCGTTCATGCTGGCCCTCAAGCGAGTAGGCGAAGCCGAGCAACAGCGCGGCAACTAACAGGAACGGCAAAACTAGTGCCCCCCGCGCGAGCGGGGGGCTTGTCATTTGGCAGGGCTCGCACCGGGATCGCTACGCCCCGTGGCACTTCTTGTATTTCTTGCCGCTGCCGCACCAGCAGGGGTCGTTGGGGCTTAGCTTCTGGTTGCG
>CAZNBU010000088.1:0-10744 GCA_964571035.1 uncultured Planctomycetaceae bacterium
TCGCCCTGTTGTTCGGCATCACGCTCGGGTTCATGACCGACCGCTTCGGCAGCCTGCGCGTGCTGCGGTTGTCGGCTGCGTTTCTGGTGCTGGGGCTGCTGGGCGCGGCGCTGGGCGGCGGGACCAACCTGCTGCTGTACATGACCGGCATCTGCGGGTTCGGCGCGCTGGGGTTGGCAGGAATCTGGACCGCCGGGCGCAAGCTGCTGATCGAGCTGAGCCCCCGTGAGAAGCTAGGCGAGTATTTTGGCCTATACGGCATCACCACCAAGCTCTCCGTGATTGGAAGCGCGATCTTCGGCATCGTGTTCGACCAGACCACCCGCATGAGCGGCAGCGACCTCACAGGGTGGAAGACCGCCCTGCTGTTCCAGGCGGCGCCGTTGGTGCTCGGGCTCGGGTTCTTGATGCTGGTTAAGCGGTCTGCATCCAATAAGGGTGTCGCCTGACGCACGGCGTCGATTGGGCTCCGATTGCGCCCCTTTTGGGGCGCCCGACAGTAGCCGGTGGCGGGAGCCACCGGGAATCCCCGCACAAGACAAAGATCAAAAGCCCCGTACGGGGCGACACAAGCATCGATGGTTTTGGCGGTCACTCTATCTGGAGCGTTTCTGTCGCCCCTCCGGGGCTTGGAATTTGATTGCGATGGGTCCGGTGGCTTACGCCACCGGCTAATCTCGACCGCCCCAAGGGGCGGTACCTCGGACCGCTCGACATGACTCGATGAAGGTCCAGGCCGGCACAGTTTACCGACCAAGTAGGTATGATCCGGAGACACACCTATACGGCGCTCTCGGAAGCGCAAACTAGATGACCGGGAAAAAGCGGTCCAACAAAATCAAGCGCACCAGCGACGGCATGCGTAAGGAATACGACTTCTCCGGTGGCGTGCGAAACAAATACGCGAATCGCTTCTCGCGAGATGTCCACTACATCGCCATCGACAACGATGTGATGAAGTACTTCAAGAATCCCAAGGCCGTAAACAACGCGCTTCGGGCGTTGATCGTCGCAATTCGGGCTTCGAGCGGCAGCAAGAAAGCGTCCTGACCCTTTCCACAGCCTTGTTGCCGAACCTCGCAGCCATAGACTGCGCGCGACCCTGTTCGGATGCACTCATGCGAGCGACGCGCGACGCCTTTGGCAAAGCCCTTCTGGAACTTGGCAAGGAAAACCCTGACGTGGTGGCGCTGACCGCCGACCTTGGCGGCAGCGTCAAGACCGACGCGTTCGCCAAGGAGTACCCGCAGCGCTTCTTCCAGATGGGCGTGGCGGAAGCGAACATGATCGACGTCGCGGCGGGCATGTCCACCGCCGGCAAGATCCCGTTCGCCACCACGTTCGCCATGTTCGGCACCGGCCGCGCGTGGGAAAGCGTGCGCAACACCATTGGCTACCCCGGGTTGAACGTGAAGGTCGCCTGCACGCACAGCGGCCTCAGCGTCGGCGAAGACGGCGCAAGCCACCAAGCGCTGGAAGACATCGCGCTAATGCGAGTGATTCCCGGCATGACCGTAATCGTGCCCGCGGACTACGCAGCCGCCTACGACCTCACCAAGAAGGTCGCGGCGCACAAAGGGCCGGTGTATCTGCGGCTTGGGCGGCCGAAGGTGAACGACGTCTACAAGGATGGCGAGCAGTTCGAGATCGGCAAAGCCAAGGTGCTGCGCGAGGGCAAGGATGTGGCGTTGCTGGCTGTCGGCCCGCAAGTCGCGTTCGCGCTGGAAGCGGCTGAGACGCTGGCGAAGGAAGGCATCCAAGCCACCGTCGCCGATTTTTTCTCCGTGAAGCCGCTCGATGAGGCGACACTGCTGAAGCTCGCCAAGTCGCACCGCGCAATCGTCACGTGCGAAGAGCACAACGTGATCGGCGGCCTCGGCGGGGCGGTAGCCGAAGCACTGGCCCGCCTTAAGCCAACACCCATGCGCTTCGTAGGCACCCAGGACACCTTCGGCGAAAGCGGCGACCCGGTAGACCTGTGGAAGAAGTACGGCGTGGATGCCACTGGCATCGCGGCCGCTGCGCGTGACGCCGCGAAGGCCTGAGTTACCGCTTCACAACATGCACGTTCAGCTTGTGGATCAGCCTGGCTGCCGGCAGTTGGCTTGCCTGGCCTAGCTCAGAGCCGCCGTAGGTTTCGGTTTGGAGGACCTTCTCGCCGCCTTCTTCCGCGAGGTCGCTGAGCGTCTTGGCGAGCGCCTTCAGCCCGGCCTTGTTGCCGCAAATGTGCACGATGTCGTAGCCGGGTGCCAGCTCAACTGTCAGTAGAGACTTTGCCGCCATGGTTGCCCCCGCTACTCCGCCTTCAATGCCCGAGTCATCAGCCGCGTGATCGCTTCGCGGGGCGACGCGCCCTCGTAGATGACCTTGCACACTTCTTCGCAGATGGGCATTTCTACACCGGCCTGCTGTGCCATTTCAAGCAATGCCCCGGCTGTGTTGTACCCTTCGACCACCATTTCCATGCTGTCGATGATTTCCTGCGGCGCTTCGCCGCGGCCGATGCGCTCGCCAAAGGCGCGGTTACGGCCGTAAGGCGACGTGCATGTGACGAACAGGTCGCCAAGGCCGCTCAGCCCGCTGAACGTGCGCTCGCCAGCGCCGATCGCCAAGCCAAGCCGCGTGATCTCAGCCAACCCGCGCGCCAGCAGCGCAGCCTTGAGGTTGTCGCCCATGCCCAGACCGTCGATGGTGCCGGCTGCGATGGCGACAACGTTCTTGGCGGCGCCGCCCAGTTCCACGCCGATGCGGTCAACATTGTGGTACACGCGAAACGCGGGTGTGCTCATCAACTCCGCCAGCGCAGCCGCTTTCTCCTCGTCGCCGGCGCTGACGACCACCGTGGGCATCGCGCGCGCGACCTCCTCGGCGTGGCTTGGCCCGGAAACGGTCAGCGTGTGAACCGCGCCCGTGGCTTCCTGCAGGATCTCGGTGGGGAAGCGCAGGCTCTTTTGCTCTATGCCCTTGCTGAGGCTGACCACAGGCAACTCGGGCGGGTAGTCAGCGCCCACGCCCGTGAACTGCTGCCGGATGTACTGCGTCGGCACCGCGCAGAAGCACCAGTCAAACGTATGCATGTCCGGCACAGCCGAAGTCGGCGTGATCAACTTGGGCAGCTTGACGCCGGGCAGAAACGCGCGGTTTTCGCGCATCTCGTCCAACTCGTCGGCCAATGCCGGGCGGCGCGCGACCAGGGTGACGCGTTTGCCCGCGCCGGCCAGCATGACCGCGATTGCGGTCCCCCAGCTGCCGGCCCCGATGATGACGACGCTTTCGCTCACGCGATCTCCTGCCGGCGCTTCAGCTTCGGCTCCTCGCCGCGCATGATGCGCCGTACGTTGGCGCGGTGCTTTACCACAACCAGCAACGCGACGGCAATCAGAAACAGAAAGCGCCACATCAACTCGTCGCCGAGCGCCGCTTCGCCCAGCCAGGCAAAGTAGAAGGCGGGGATGGACAGCGCTGCAAGAATGCTGGAGGCACTCACGTAGCGGGTGATGAACAGCGCGATGGCAAACACGCCGAGCGCGCACAGCGCCGGGATCGGCACGCCTGACTCCGGTACCGCCGTCAACACCATCACCACGCCCAACCCGGTTGCCACGCCCTTGCCGCCCTTGAACCCGATGAAGACCGAGTAGAAGTGCCCAAGCAGCGCGCCGATGGCCGCGATCAGGGCAAGGTCATAACCAGCCTGCTCGCGCAGCAACTCTCCTGCGATGCACGGGCCCGCGCCCTTGGCGGCATCGAGCAGCAGCACGACCGGGAACCACTTCCAACCGATCACTCGTGCTGCATTGGTCGCGCCGATGTTGCGGCTGCCGTGCTGCCGTATGTCTACGCGCTTGATGAGGTACCCGAAGATCAACCCGAACGGGATGCTGCCCACAAGGTAGGCGACGGCGAAAGTCCCGATTATCCAGAGCCAGACCATTCGATATTGGATTGTGGATTTTGGATTTCGGATTGGACAGAACCCCCTGTATCGCGGCCGGGTCAATCCAAAAGCGAAAATCCAAAATCTAAAATTGCTCCGCTGGCGTCAGTGAGTGCGCGAACTTGGTCAACTCGGCGATCATCTCATACCGGTTCATCGGCGTGATCAGGTAAAACCCCTGCACTTCGGGCGCGATGCCTTCCATCATCTCCTTGGCAATCGCGAGGCCCTGCGCGCGGCCCTGCTCGCCTTTCAGCCCAGCCATGCGCTTGCGCACTGGCTCCGGCACGTCGATGCCCGGCACCTCGTGGTGCAGGAATTCTGCATTGCGCTCACTGACCAGCGGCATCACGCCGATCAACAGCGGGACGTTGAGTGGGCGGCATGCGGTTGCAACTTCGCGTGCTTTCTCAATCGAGAAGACCGGCTGTGCCATGATGAAGCGCGCGCCGGATTGGATCTTGCGCTGGAAGCGTTTGACCTCGTTTTCGATCTTGCGCGAAGCGCTGTTGAAAGCGCCGCCGACGAAGAAGTTGGTCCTGGCGTCGCCGTCGCGCCCAGTCGCGAATTCACCGTTGTTAAAGCGCGAGATCAGCTCGATCAGCTTGTGGCTGGCCATATCGAACACGCCGCTGGAGCCCTGGTAGGCCTGCGTCGCCACCGGGTCGCCGGTGACCGCGAGTATGTTGCTGATGCCCAGCGCGTGCGCGCCCAGGATGTGCGACTGCGTGCCGATCAAGCTGCGGTCGCGGCAGGCGATGTGCAGCAGGATGCGCGACTTCATCTCTCGCATCAGCAGGGTGGCGAGCGCGAGGTTGCTCATGCGCATGATGCTGAGCGGGTTGTCGGCAATGGTGATCGCGTCTGCCCCGGCTTCGACAATCTGGCGCGCGCCCTCAATCTCTTTAGCCGCGTTGGTGCCGCGCGGCGGATCGACTTCCGCCACCACCACGCGCCGGGCCTTCATGTCGGCTTCAAGCGTCGGCTGCATCGGGATCGGCAGCTCGGGCGCCTTTGCAGGCGCGGCCGCTTCAACGACAACGCGCGTGTGGCGCACGCTGGCTTTGCGCGCGGCGACCAGCCCCTTTAGTTTGCGGATGTCATCGGGTGTTGTCCCGCAGCACCCGCCGATCAGGTTCACGCCAAGGTCTGCCAGCCTGCGCGCCGACCTGGCGAAATAGTCATGGCTTTCGATGTAGACCGGGCGGCCCAGCTCATCGAAGTCGGCTAGCCCACGGTTGGGGTAGATGCTGACCGGCTTGCTGGTCAGCTCAGTGATGCGGCGCGCAACCTCAAGCGCAGCCGTTTCGCCGCCGCCGCAGTTCGCGCCGATTACGTCCACCGGCTCGTTCTGCAACGCGCGCACCATCACCTCTGGCGACACACCGCTGGTGGTGTTGCCCGCCAGCGTGAACGCCATCTGCGCGATGACCGGCACGCCGGGCGCAGCCTGCGCGGCGATGCGGATGGCGAACACCAGCTCGGTCAGGTCGCTGAAGGTCTCCAGCAGAATGCCGTCGACGCCGCCCTCAGCCAGCGCGCGAAACTGCTCGCCGAGCAGCTCCTTGCGCTCTTCGTCGTTGAGCTTGCCGGACGTACGGAACAATGGCGATACCGCGCCCAGCACGTACGCCCTGCCTGCCGCCGCGGCTTTGGCCAGCTTCGCGCCCGCAAGGCAGACGTCGTAGCTGCTGGCTTTGCTTTCGGCGGCAGCCAGCGCCAGCCGATCGGCGCCGAAGGTGTTGGTCTCGATGACATCCGAGCCCGCGTCCAGGTACTCCTGGTGGGCGGCCTGCACAAAGGCGGGCTTGGCGAGATTGAGCACCGGCCCCACGCCGCCGCTGGCAACGAGGCCGCGGGCGGACAGCAGCGTGCCGTACGCGCCGTCGCCAACGAGCACGCGCTGCTTCATGGCTTCAAGGATTGGGACCATGCGGACTCCGGGTCGGCGAGTATAGGAGGCGATCCGCGTGCTTCCACGGGCGGCTACTCCTGCCGCACGTAGCGCTTTCCGGGCAGTTGCTTTGCCAGCCGCTTCATTTCGAGCGTTAGCAGGCCCGCCGCCACCTGCGACACCGGCATGCTGGTCTGCTGCGACAGCTCGTCTGGCGTCAACCCATCGCTGGGTTGCAGCGACTTCCACAGCGCGCTTTCAGTGGAGCTCAGCCCCTGCGGCAGGCCGGTTTTACGCTTCTCGGGCGCGGATTCCTCGGGCAGCGTCTTGAGCATCGCCAGCTCTTCGTAGACGTGCGCCGGCTCGTGCACCAGGTGTGCGCCTTCGCGAATCAGGTGGTGGGGACCGTGCGAGAGATCGCTGTCCACCTTGCCGGGCAGGGCGAACACTTCGCGCCCCTGCTCGGCGGCGAAGCGCGCCGTGATCAGGCTACCCGAGCGCATGGTCGCTTCGACCACCAGCACGCCGAGACTGAGGCCGCTGATCAGCCGGTTGCGCTGCGGAAAGTTGCGTGCGCGTCCGGGCGTGTCGAGCGGGAACTCACTGATGACCGCACCGCTAGCAGCCACATCGAGCGCGAACTTGTCATTCTCCGGCGGATACACATTCAGCAACCCGCTGCCGACAACAGCGAGTGTCCGGCCGCCCGCCTCCAGCGCGGCGCGATGGGCGGCTGTGTCGATGCCGCGGGCTAACCCGCTGACCACCGTAACGCGCCGGGTGGCGAAATCACGGGCGAACCGGGCGGCTTGTGCGGTGCCGTAGTAGGTGGCGCTGCGTCCGCCGACAACTGCGATTGCCAGCGCGTCGTCGTCGGTCAGCTCTCCGCGCACGTATAGCAGCGGTGGGGGATCTTCGATGCGCTTCAGCAGGTCGGGGTAGCTGTCCGAGTCTGATGTGACAAACCGGATACCGTGCTTTTCCGCCAGTTCGATTTCGCGCAGGTGCTCGCCCTTGCGAATCCCTTCGGCGAGCGCGTCCGGCGCGGCACGGTTGACCTTGGGCGTGTTGATAAGGTCCGCCTTCGGTCGGCCGACAATGGCGGCTGCGCTGCCGAAGCGCTTCAGCAGGTTGGTCAGAGCCAACGGCGTGAACTTTCGCGCGACGCTGAGCGCGACACGGGCCTGCAACTCATCCATCGGAGCGCCCCAGCAGGAGGTTCACGACCGTGTCGTCCAATTCGACGGCGGTGGTGGACGCGTTTCCAATTGCCGACATCAGGACGAACCGAACGGCTGCGCGCTCGCGCTTCTTGTCCGCTAGCATCGTTTGCCCTACAGCCCTGGCATCCACGTCGGCTGGGCAGTCCACAGGTAACTCAAGCTGGTGCAGCAGGTCCCGAATGCGATCGGCTTGCGTCTGTGCGAAACCAGCCTTGGCAACCGAGAGCCGCAGCGCCGCGCACATGCCGATAGACACCGCCTCGCCATGAAGCCAGCGGCCGGGGCGCAGGTGCTCCAGCGCGTGGGCGAGTGTGTGCCCGAAGTTCAGGATTGCTCGCCTGCCCGTGGTCTCGTGTTCATCTTCGCGCACGATGGCGGCCTTGAAGCGCACGCACGCTTCGATGACCGCTCGCAGGGCCGCGGGATCGCGCTTCATGATCGCCCCTGCCCGCGACTCGATTAGATCCAGCAACGCCGCGTCGCCGATCACGGCGGTCTTCACCGCTTCCGCCAGCGCGCTTGTGAACTCGCGTTGTGGCAGCGTGTCCAGCGTCTTGAGGTCGCAGAACACTCCCGACGGCTGGTGAAACGCGCCAACCAGGTTTCGGCCGGTGGGGCGGTTGATGGCGGTCTTGCCGCCGACACTCGCGTCGAGCATGGCGAGCAAGCTGGTTGGCAACCCGATCCAGCGCACGCCGCGGAACAGCGTGGCGGCTGCGAACCCGGCAAGGTCCATCACCATGCCGCCGCCGAGTGCCACGACCACGGTGCGCCGGTCGAGGTCGCGGGGACCGAGCAGTTCGGCGTACACGCGGTCCAGCGTATCCAGCGACTTGCTGTCTTCGCCCGCGGGCACGGTAATGCGCCGCGCGCCGAGTTGCGCACAGACCGCATCGCCGTAGTGGCGCGCCACGCTGTCGTCAGTGATGACAACCACGCCGCTCCCCTGCATCGACTGTATGAACCCCGGAAGCTGATCCAGCACGCCGCCGCCCACCGTGACGTCGTACGACCGCGGGCCAAGCTCAACCGGGATGCGCGTGCTCATGGGCGGCGTTATACGCCACGTAGCGACACACAACAACGAAGGCGGCTAGGAGTCGTCAGAGGGGCCTGTGTCGTCCTTGTCCTTGCCCGGCAGCGGCTTGAGTTTCAGCCCACCGCGCTTCTGCAGGCGCTGGCGTGACAGCTCCATCTGCTGCTGCTCGAACGCCCGGCGCTCGCGGCGGTCGCTCAGCACGAACCACGACAGCACCACCATGATCAGGAGCACGCCGCCGATCGCAGCCATCGCGAAGAACAGGTTGCCGCCTTCGTCCGGCTGCGCGTACGGCTTGACGCGCTTGACGATCAGCAGTGGCCGCACGGTGCTGGAGGTGCTGTCGGTCTCGAACACGTTTCGGTAGTAACGCGCGTTGAACAGCACCAGCGCCCGCGGCTCCAGCCCTGTCGGCGGGTCGATCATGTGCACGAGGTAGCGCTTGGGGCTTTCGAGGTTGACGGTATCGTCCACCACGTACGCGACGAACACGCGGCGCAGGCCGCTGATATTGGGCGGCAGGATCAACGGCTCATAGTTGTCGCCGATCATGCCGTCCACGCGCACGCCCTGGCCGCGGTAGCGCGGGCCGGTTTCTACACTCGCGGAGCCCGCGAGGTCGAAGTACCCGATCTCGGGCACCGGCTCGATCGTGTCGCCGGGGTGGTTGGACTTGGCGAGGATCGCGTAGTACGCGCCCTCTGTCTCCAGGAAGCGCGGGTCTTCGCGCAGCGAGTCGCGCACCTGCTGCAACAGCTCGTCGGTCAACTCATATGGCGGGCGGTCGCTGATCGCCACATCCGGCGTCAGCAGCAGCGGCGTGTGCGCCTCAGTGCGCGCCTTGCTTTCGAACGGCTTGACGTGGCGCTCGTAGGCCCATTGCCGAAGGTATGCGCCGGTCAGCTTTACCATCACGGGCTCCGCCACCAGCCGGTCGTCGTGGCTTACGCCGTCAGCCGCGCCGACATACGGGATCATGTTCTCGGGCAGCGAGACGGTCATGAACTGCATGACGCGGTGCTCAAAGGCGTGTTCGTTGCGCGCGACGCCCTTGTCGAGCAGCGCCACCGCGCCCATGAACCAGCGCGTCACCGTGGTGCCGTCGCGCAGCACGATGGGCTCATCCGGCTTGACTTCCCAGAGATCGAACAGCCGGCCTTCAACGGAGAAGGCGTACCCGCGGTAAAGGTTCGCCGCCTCCTGGCTTTGGCCCCAGAAGTACGCGCCGCGGTGCACGCGCTCGGCGTATCCGTCGCCCGGCAGACTGCTGAGAACCTGCAACGCCAGCCGCTCGTACGGCTCGAACTGACGGCCGTTGTGCGCCGCGAACTCGCCCGCGACTCTGGTGCGGTCGGCGTCCTGGAATGGCTCCCAGTTCAGCAGGTTCTGCGCTTCGTCCGCCAGAAAGAAAACGCGCTCGTGCTTGAGCTGTTGCTTCGCAAGCTCGATGTCCACCACGCGGTCGCGGCTGGCTTCTTCGCTGGGCAGCACGCCCTCGGACGGCGTGTCGGGAACAGGCGCCGGTTCTTCATTGCCGAACGGCATGCGGGGAAGGTCGCGATTGGCCTTTGGTCGCGGCGTGTTGGCCGCCGCCGCTGGCACCTCGATCCCGTGCGCCTTGTTCCAGTCAGCCATCTTCTCCTGAAGCCGCTGCTGCTTTTCATCCTCGGTCAGGATCTGATCAAAGTTGGTGCGGATGCGCGGTGCGTGCTCCCACGGCTCGCGCTGGTCGCCTTCGTAGGACCATTGCAGCAGCAGCCACACGATGCCAAGCAGGGTAAGCACCATCATCACCAGGCCGAAGATGCGCACGAACATCGCACCGCCGCTTGGCGCGGGGGCGTGATCGACAGGCTTGTACTGAATCTTCGGCAAGTGCCGCTCCTCCATACATAGGAACGCGCGGGAAGCCCCGCCGGTTCAGCATAGCATTCAGGGCGAAGCTTGGAGACGGGAGCCTGGAAGCGGGAGCAACTGCAAACTCCCGATCCACGGGCAGTTCCTCCCGCCTCCTGTCTCCTGGCTGGGCGCGGCGCAGGGGAAAAGCCGGAGTTCAATGCAAACTGGCAATGCGCGACCTTATCCCTTGGTCGTGAACTGGAAGATGCGGGCGCCCTTGGGGTGCTTGAGGGTGATCGCCACCACGATCTCGTCGCCGTCGCGCAGCGGCACCGGCTCGTGTACCGGCAGGCCATTGAGGTAGGTGCCGTTGGTGCTGCGCAGGTCCTCAATGATGAACCCGCCGTCTTTGCGGCGGATCATGAAGTGCCGCTTGCTGATGGTAGGGATGTGGTAGATCACGTCGCTGGGCGTCTCGCGGCCCACCACCAGCTTTTCCTTGATCTCGTGGCGTGCGCCGTTCTCGACATCCATGAGAAAACCGACGTCGGTCTTGGTCGCCTTTTCCGGCCGACGCGAAGCGCGTGTCGGCTTGCTGGCCGCCGGTTCAAGCTCGGCGGGCTCGGGCGCGAGTTCTTTGGCCTGCTTGGGCACGCTTGCGGTCGGCTTGAGCTTCGGCGCGCCCTTGAGGTCATAGCGGCCCGACTTGATGTTGGTCTTGACCTTGTTGGGATCGACGTGGCCGTTGCCCGGCAGCGGGCGCACGACGTCGATCTCGACCATGCGATACAGGTTGGCGTGGCGAAAGTAGC
>CAZNBU010000089.1:0-1748 GCA_964571035.1 uncultured Planctomycetaceae bacterium
CCGGCAATTCCGCGCAGCGCAGCGACAGCGTCAGGATCTGCGAGTTGGGGCCTAATCCGGCGGTGATCAACTCACTGCTCAGGTAGACCGCCTGCAGCCGCTGGTCGTGCCAGTAGGTGCTGATGGGAAATCCAGAGTACTCGCCGTTGGTCGATGTCGGCGGCAGCGATTCCGGCGCGCCGGTGAGCAACTCAGCGGTGAACTGCGCGGCAAGCGCGCTTGAAAGGAGGACAGGCAGAAGAAGTGCGGAGATAAGGCGCGAGGGCGTGGCAATCATCGGATGGCTCCTGGTGCAAACCTGGATCCGATCCCCCAAGTACGCCGTCCAGCCCCCGTGCGCGCCGTGCCCGGCGCCGGGTGCAATCATAACACGCCGGCAAACCGGTGTCCGCTATGTTCCGCAAGTTTGCGTGCTCAGGCTGAAACCGATTCGCGTGCGGGTTCCGGGAAGTCCGCGATCGTCTTGCCCTGCTCCCACAGGTTGTCGAACATCCACTTCATGTTCGCCGCGAAGCCCTTGTTCGGGACCACCAGTGCCATCGTGGTGCCGTCGTCTTCGTTTAGCTCGATGGTCGCCACACGCTCGTCGCGTACCGAGAAGCGGAACGCCACCTGGTCTACAAACCGGAAGAGGTCCGCCTTGGTCGCTTCTTCGCGCAGCGCCGGCCCGTAGATCGGGTCGTTCAGCGTGGCCGCCTCGGCGACGTAGCGCAGCTTGATGCCGCGTTGCAGCAGCTTCAGGTCCTGCGGCTGATCCGGCACGATGACCAGCGGGTCTTTCAGCGCGATCAGCAGCTCGGTGTCGGCGGTCTTTTTGGCTTCTTCGATCACCGAACGCATCTGCCGCGGCCGCACAAGCCGGATGCCCAAAATGCCCGGGTCTTCGCCCGGGGCAGCCGGCGCGGCGCGCGCAAGGTCGCTCATGTCCGAGCGCGACCGGCCAAGCGACTCCTCTACGGCCCGGCGGTAATTGTCGAACGCCTGGTGCGGCGGGATGCCGCGATACAGCTTGACGTCGCCAAGCACTTGCTCAGCAAACCCGCGCTCAACCAGGCTGGAGAGCGCGCCGTAAACTTTGCTTTGGGGAACACCGCTTTTGCGGACAACCCGTGACGCCGGGGCGCGGCTTTCACCAAGAAGCGCGAGGTAGACCTGCGCTTCGTACCCGGAAAGGCCCATCTTCTTGAGCTTCTGAATCCACTCGTCCCGATTCAAAGCGCACCTCCGCCCGGCAGGACCACCCCACGTGGCCCATACAATATGTCGCTGAAAGGCTCGATAGTTAACGGCTGAACTGAATGATTGGTCTGGAATGACACCACTGTTACATTTCCGTAAGTCTTTGGTGAGCCTTGCCTACGGGCGCTCGCACCCCGGGCGGGATGCAAAACGAACGCCGCCGCAGGGCGATTCCACCCGGCCGGCGATTTGTACTACCGTGGATTGGGCTCCGCCGCCCTTGGTTGTGCAGTTTGTTCGTACGCGTCGATGATGCGCTGCACCATGTCGTCGCGCACAATGTCGCTATTGCCCAGCCTGCACACTTTGACCCCGTCGACGCCGTCAAGCCGCCAGACCACGTCCGACAACCCTGACTTGTGGCCTTCCGGCAGGTCGGTCTGGCTGAGGTCGCCGGTGATTACCGCCTTGCTGCGGCGTCCCAGGCGGGTGAGGAACATCAGCATCTGCTTGGGCGTGGTGTTCTGCGCTTCGTCTAGCAGGATGAATGCGCGGTCCAGCGTGCGCCC
>CAZNBU010000089.1:1758-10662 GCA_964571035.1 uncultured Planctomycetaceae bacterium
ATCGCGCTCGATGTAACGCTGGATCTGCGCCATCGGAAGCAGCGCACCCAAGGCATCAAAGATCGGGCGCAGGTACGGGTTCACCTTTGCCTGGTAGTCGCCGGGCAGGAACCCCAGCTTCTCGCCCGCTTCGACCGCCGGGCGCACCAGCACCAGTTTGCTCACGTTGCCGTGAATCAGCGCAGCGACCGCCATGCTGGTGGCAAGGTAGGTCTTGCCGGTGCCGGCTGGGCCTACGCCGAACACAACGCGCGCCGACTTGATGGCTTCGACGTACATCTCCTGGCCCGGCGTAAGCGGCTTGGCGCCTTGCAGGCCCAGCGGCGCGATTTCGGGGTCGCTGCCGTTGCCCGGCTCATCCAGGTGCAGCAGCGCGCTTTCGACGTCGCTGGTACGGATCTGCCCGTACTTGCGGACCTTCTCGATCAGGGTCAACAGAGCCACATAGGCGTCGAGCACGCCTTGCTCTTCCCCTGCGATGCGCAGGTTGTTGTCCCGCGCGAAGATCTTTACGTCGAAGTGGCCGCGGATCATCTTGAGGTGGCGATCCCGCTCGCCGAAGAGGGCGTAGGCCTCTTCCTTGTCCCGCAACCGGATGGATTTTTCCATGTACTCGAGGGTTCCCCGGTTTTTTGAGCGCCCGCGCGCTAGCGTTTTACCCATGCGACCAGTTTAACACCCCAGCCAAAGTTTCCGCCATACCGCAAAAGTGATGTGGATAACTCCGTGGACTTGATGCTTCCTTTACGGCCACAGCGCCAGCACCACTATCAATAACGGCCCGGTAAGCATGAAGTTATCCATGATATCCATGATTCCGCCGAACGTAGGCACCAGGTGGCCGGAATCCTTGATGCCCGCAGCCCGCTTGAAGGCGCTTTCCACAAGATCGCCCGCCTGCGCGGCTGTGCCGACGAAAAGTCCGAGGATCGCCCCGAACCACGGTTGAACGAGCACCGGTTGCAAGGCGCCGCCGGTCGCCCAGTTCGCCCACAGCGTGATCAGCAACCCGCCGGCTGCGCTGAACACCAGGCCGAACACCGCGCCCTCGATCGTCTTGCCGGCGCTGAGATACGGGATCAGCTTATGGCGTCCTACCGCGCGGCCCATCAGGTACGCGCCCACGTCGCCAAGCCGGGATGCCGCAAGCAGGAAGTAGAGCAGCCACGCGCCGGTATCGGGCACGCGGCGGATCCAGAGGATCAGCACGATCGGAAAGATCAGATAGAGGAAGACGCCAAGGTTGTTGGCAATGCGCGGCCCGAGGTTGGAGACGTCGCGGAACGTCAACCCGACCATCGGGTACAGCGCGGCGACCAGTACCGGCATCACCAGCGTAAGCTGACGCGCGGCGCCCGGGGCGAAGGTCACGTAGTCGACGCCGCTTGCGCCCCAAAGGCGCGCGAACGCTCCCATGCGTGGCGGCTCAGCGATCACCTGCACGTACACCAGCGCGAGGATCGTCGTCCAGGCCAGCAGAGCAGGGTCGAGCGGCAGGCCGCGCATGCGGAACATGCGGTTGAGCTCGTACAACCCGCCCAGCGTCATGCCGATACAGATAAGGAAGAAACCCCAGGTGAACCCGGCGAAGTGGTCAAGCGCCAGCACCCCGACCAGCGCGAAGAACATCGAGAAACCGAACAGGAAGCGCTTGCCCATGAGCGCGAGACACTAGCAGCAACCCGCGGCCCGGTGTAGTGCCGTGGCTAACCTTCGGGCGTCCACTGCCCAAGCCGCATCAGCGCCGAAGCCGCCTGCGCGGCGCTGCGGGAATCCTTGAACAGGAACGTGACCACGCCGCCCGGCGTTGCCACGCGCACCTGCCAGTGCTCGCCCGGCTTCGTGGGCTCGCTGATCGATTGCAGCGCGCGCAGGTCAAGCTCGCGGTCGACCCACAGGCGCTGCTTGTCGGTGACGTTGATCTGCTCGCGCCAGCGCAACGCCAGCTCGTTGCCGCCGACGTCCTGGTACCCGACGCCGCCGAATGCCACCGCGCCGATCAACTGCCGCGCAGCCGCGGTGAAATCGCGCGGCAGCGTGTAGCGCGGCGGATTGTGATAAGGGCTGGAAGAGCACGCGGCCAGCAGTGCCAGCAAGGCGACCAACAACAGCGGGCGATGAAATCCGCGACTCGCTGGGCTGCGGGTTTCTTGAACACCGAACACCGAACGTCGAACACCGAACCGATTCAACCGAACACCCCGCCAAGCCACGTGCGAAGTTGCTCCACCATGCCGGGCGTGATTTCGTGCGCGGCGTCCGCATCTTCGAAGTACTCGACCTCGTACCCGCGCTCGCGCGCGCCTTCTACGCCCTGCTTTGCGAGGTCGGGCGTGACGCTCTCGTCTTTCGCGCCGTGGAACTGCGCCAGCTTCACGCCATTGCCGGGCGGCATGAACTCCCACTTCAGGCGGCCGCACATGCTGGCGGCTGCGCGAAAGCGCTGTGGCGACTGCGCCGCCACCACGCCGGACAGGTACCCGCCCTGCGAGAACCCGACAATCGCGGTGCGCCCGATGGTGTACTGCTTGCGCACCACGTCCTGCAGGCCCAGCACAAACTCGCCAGCCAGCGCCATGCTTGATTTCAGGGCTTCCTGGTCGCCGTCGAAGACGTACCACGCGTAGCCGATGCGGATTTTGTCCTCGCGCCGCATCTCGTAGGCGTGGACGGCGCGCGGGAAGCAGAAGATCCAAGGCTCGTTCAGCAGCGGCGTCAGCGTGCGGCGCAGCAGGTCTTCGTGCTGGCCCATGCCGTGCAGGGCGATCACCAGCGGCCACTCGCGGTTGGCTTTGTACCCATTCGGCAGCGCCAGCGTGTACGGGCTGGGCATCCGAAAGTCGCGCATGGCGGTGACAAGCTCAGTCATGTCCCGAGTTTAGCGAACACGACCGGAATCGCGTAGTGGGTTCAGACGACAGCGGCATGCGCGCCAAAATTCGCGGCCGGTCTCCGGAACTACACCACGCGACGATGCGACGAGCGCAACGGACGCGACGAACAGAAGATGGCTGGGACCGGTGTGAACTCGTTGCGCCGTCGCGCTCGTGCCATCGTTGCGTGCGGCAGTTTCAAAGTTCTGGCGCGGCTATCGCAGCAGGTCGTGCAGCACGCGCAGGGTCTGTTCGAGATCGCGGTGAACCTGCAACGCCTGGCCGCTCAGGTCCTGCGTGCGGAAGGCGGGCGCAATGGTCTCGCCCTCTTCGCTTTCCGCCGGCGGTTGGGGCTGCACCGGCGGTGGTGGCGGCAAGTACGTCTCGGGGTCGATCTCGGGTGGCGACGGTTCACCCGGTCGATTGTCCGGTGTCGGCGTTGTGGTTTCTTCAGGGGTGTTGCTCACCGGGGTGTCATCCGGTGCACGGGCCGGCGTGCGCGCCGGGTTCTGATCCGGCGTTGAAGCCGTCAGCGTCTCACGCCCGGGGTTGGCGGGCGGCGCGTCTTCCGACAGCATCCAGAACATCGTGGCTGCGCCGAGCAGCACAAGCAGCACCAGCGCCCCGAGAATGCCGGATAGTGCGCGGCTACTCATTGCGCTCCGCGGGCTGGTCCGGTGTCGGCTCGGCGGGCAGGACTGCCGTACCGGCAATGGCGACTTCAGGCTCAGGCGCGCGGGCCTTGGGCACCGGGTCGCGGTGCAGCGGCGGCTCGGCTTCAGAGATGTCCTCGCTGCGCAGGTACAGGTCCTTGCACAGCTCGCGCAGCGTGCCGGCGCGCACGATGTCGAGCACGCGAACGCGCATGTCGAAGGTGCGCTCGAGCACCGCCGCCAGTTCCCAACTGTCAAAGTTTGCCGCGTGCAGGTCGCCGCGGATGCGGTCGCCGGGGCGCAGCTTTTCGCCATCCACGCCCAGCGCGCGGCCCGTGGCAAGGCGGAACGCCCGCACAAACCCCTGCGGCACCGGTGAGAGTGCGCTTACGCCCGCGGTGAACACCTCGTCGCCCTGCGGCGGGCGGGCGTCCACGGTGGCGCGGCGCTTGGCGCGGCGGCGCGCCGCCATCGCCTCGCTCAGCATGAACGAAAACGCTGTCACAGCCGCCAGCAGAAGAAAGAACCCGATGTCGCCCATGGCGCCTCCAATCGCCATTGTAACGGCTGTCAGGCACGAATGTGTTCCGGAATCCGGCGCGCATGGCTGGAATGAACACGCCCCCGCGCGGGGCGGGGGCGTGTGTGCGTTGCGCGTCTATTCGTCTTCTACCTTGTAGTTCTTGTAGATATCGCGCCAGCGGCGAATGATGAGGTCGCTTTCTTCCTGCGAGTTCAGGTCGGTCATGTCGTACACCAGTTTCTCGCGGTTCCAGCCCTCATACCCGTACTTGTTCCAGATCTCGAACAGGGCCAGCGAGGCGACGTACTTTCCGGTGCGGTTCTTGCCCTTGTGGGCGTCGATCAGGATGTCGATGAACGCGCCCATCGTGGCCTTCTTTTCCTTGGTGCTTTGGGTGTCGCGAATCTGGCTGAGGCGCATTTCGTTCAGCTTGTTGTTGCGCCGCAACTCGGTCACGCAGTTCACGAGCTCGGGCAGCGTCGGCATGTCCCCGGTCTTTACCGGGACAGGCAGGCCGTGGTCGGGGTCGTTGCGCGGGTCGCCGCTGTCCGCGCCGCCCTCTTTTCCGTCCTTGCCGAGTGCGCCCTTGGTGGTGTCGTAGCCCTCGCGCAGGAAGTCGCGATTTTCGACCAGCACGGTGCGGGACTCTTTCTCCTGCAGCTTCTGCATCATGCTCTTGTCGACGAAGTTCAGGATCTTCACGTCCGTGCTGCCGCGCGGTGCACCGACCCAGAACTCCTTGGTGCGCCCGGCGCCTTCCACGTCGATGAAAATGCGGTGCCCGTAATACTCCGCGCCGCCTACTGCCATCGAGAAGCGGCTGCCATCAATCTCGGACTTCCCGCGGTCCCAGTGAACGCCCTTGGCGCCGAACATGAAGTTCTCGACGTAGTCGAGGGCGCGCTGGCGCAGCGAGTCGCTGGTACGGATTGACTTGCCGACCCACTTGATCTTGGTCTTGCCCTCTTCGTCGATCTCCTCCCACGCGCCCTCAGCCATCAGGGCGGAGTTCATGTGCGTCGGGTCGGCGTCGGCAAGCTGTTTGTTGTAAGCGGCGAAGGTGTTCCAGTCGAACATGCTGTCCAGCATGGTGCGGTTGCCGCTGCGGATTGCGCCCGCGATGTCTTCGCCTACCTTGAGCGACGCTTCAAACGGCTTACGCAGCTCCGCTTCCTTGCGCTGAAGCTCGGCGTTCTCGCGCTCGATCTTTGCTCGCTGTGCCGCGACGCGGTCTTTCTCGGCTTGCTCCTTGTCGTCGATACGGGCCGAGCGGCTGCTCATGCCCACGACGACGCCGATCACAACGACCACGATCAGCACCGCGACGACAACGATGGCGATGATGCCGCCGCCGGCGCCGCTCTTGCGCGGCGGGCCGTAGGGCATGGCCTGTCCGCCCTGCTGCGCACCCTGCGGGCCCATCGGGCGCCCGCCGTGGGCGCGCCCGCCGGCGCGGGGCGGCGCGCGGCGCGCCATGGGCGCGGGGGCCGCAGCCACCTGCACCATCGATCCGCACTGCGTGCACTGGAACTGTACGCCCGGCTGCAAACCGGAACCGTCATACTGCATGCCACAGGACTGGCAGGTAATCGTGCTCATTGAAGCCTCGGCAGGTAATTGTCCACAACTATGTTAGGAACGCAGTCCGCGAGGGGAAGTTCGGGTTTTATCGCCCATTCCGGAAAGAAGCGCCGGCCGGAAGGCCGGGGTCGCGGGCAAGGCCCGCGACGGGTTGCTCTGACGCTGTTACAATAGTGGCATGGACGCCGAAACCGCACGCAACCACGCCCGCCGCCTGATCGACGAAGCCGCCGCGCTGACACCCAAGCAGACGCTGGAGATGCTGGACCGGCACGTCGCGCACAACTACTCGCTGCTGTGCAAAGAGCCCATTCTGCGGGCTGAGGGTCCATGGCTGTACACCGCCGAGCGGCGCATTTTCGACGGTGTGGCGGCGTACTCGGCGGCCAACCTCGGCCACGGCCATGCGCTGGTGCGCGAGACACTGAAAGCGTTCCTCGGCTCTCACGCGCCCACCGTACTGGGCCGCTTCATGGCGGATCCGTGGCTTGCCCTTTTCGGCGCAAAGGTCACGAAGATGGCGGGGTTTGACTGCTTCCTGCCCGCCAATGGCGGCGTCGAGGGCCCGGAAGCCGCGATCAAGCTGGCCCGCCGCTGGGCGCACAAAGTTCGCGGCATCAAGAAGCCCGAGATCCTGTACGCCGACCGGTGCTTCCACGGCCGCACGCTGGCTGTGACGCAGATGTTCGACCTGGACGAAACCGCCGCGCGCGAAGGCTTCGAGCCCTGGCCGCAAGGGTTCAAGCGCATCGCCTACAACGACCTCAAGGCGGTCACCGACGCGCTGACCGACAGCACAGCCGCAATCATCGTCGAGCCGATCCAGGGTGAAGGCGGGATCAACGTGCCGGACGAGGGCTACCTGCGCGCGCTGATCGAGCTGGGCCGCGAGCACAAGTTCCTCGTCATCTTCGACGAAGTGCAGACGGGCTGGGCCCGCACGGGCGAGCTGTTCGCCTGGATGCACGAGGGCCCCGACGCCAAGCCGGACATCATGTGCATAGGCAAGAGCGTAAGCGGCGGGTTCGCGCCCGTGGCGGGCATTCTGGCTGACAAGCCGCTGATGGACCTGTTCGGCCCGGGAAGCCACGGCAGCACATTTGGCGGGTGCCCGATCTCATCCTGCATCGCCTATGCCGCGCTGACAGCTATTGAGGAAGAGAAGCTCGTCGAGCAGGCGCAGGAAAAGGGCGAGTACGTGTGGGAGCGGCTGACCCAGATCGCCGAGGCATCGCCGCGCATCAAGGAAGTGCGCGGCAAGGGGATGATGTTCGGCATCGAGCTGACCCAGGACGGCCCGGACGGGCATCACTTCTCGGAGCTGTTGCTGGAAAAGGGCGCGATCCTCAAAGACACCCACAAATGGGTTCTGCGCTTCACCCCGCCAATCGTCGCCAAGACGGAAGACCTCGACTTCGTCCTGACATGCATAGAAGAAGTCTTCGCCGGCGCCGCAGCCAAAGCCTGAATAATCTCACGCAAAGCCGCGAAGCGCCGCTCGTGATCGTGCACGCGGCTTGATGAGTCCGTGAAACTACAAGAGTCAGGATTATCAGGATGAACAGGATGAAGTGGGTAACATCCTGACCATCCTGAAAATCCTGACCGTAGTTCCTGCAGTGCAACCGTGCGGCTAGCGCACCCCCCAGTTGGGGCGCTTGGCGGCTTTGCGTGAGACCCGCAGTTATGCAGTTGCCGCTGCGGGCACCGAGGCCTTTTGCAGCAGCAGCAGGCGGTAGGTCTTGTACTCGGCAAACGTGGCGGCGTTGCGCGTGCCGCTGAAGTAACGGCGCTCTACCCGCTCTAGCTTCTTGCGGAACCACCACCGCCCCAGCTTTGTCATGGTGGGGTAGCTGGCGGCTGCGTGCTGCATGAGCATTTCATACCCGGGCTTGCCGACCTGGCGCATGAAGTCGTCCACGAGGTCGAGGTTGGGCGCGGTCTGCGGCGTGATGTCAATGTCGGTGACGATCTCGGCGTTCAACCCGCGCGCTTGTTTCACTAACTCGTGCAGCTTGTGGCCGCCGCCGATGGGGCTGCCCTTCTTGCCCTGCTGCTTGAAGAAATCGCAGATCAGCACGTGCCCGCCCGGCTCAAGAAACTCCAGCGCGTGGGGCAGCGCGCGGTCAAAGGGAATGTACTGGAAGCTCTCGCTGAACATCACGACGTCGAACTTGCGCGACGCGGCAAAGTCCTCGAACTTGGCTGCAAACACCTTTGCGCGCTCGCCCAGGCGTTCTTTCGCGCAATCCAGCAGCGCGCTGTCGGGCGCCACGCATTCCACTTCGCACCCGCGCTCAATCAGCTTTTCGGCGGTCACGCCCGCGCCGCAACCGACATCGAGCACGCTCTTTGTATCCTGCGGGATGTGCGACAGCAGGAACTCGGTGTACTTCTCCTGCGCGCGCGGCATGTTGAACAGGTCGAGCTTGAGGTCTTCGGTCCAGAACCCGTAGTGCAGGTTCTCGGTGTTCAGCAGGTAGCGGGCCAGCAGAAGCCCAGCCTCCAACCCAATGTCGCGCGATCGTCGGTAGCGTTCAACGTGCATCGCGGGAGTATGCCGATTGCGCTTGCGGGTAGAAGTACCGAACTGCCGGACGCGAAGGAGCGAAGGTTGCGTGAAGGACGCGGAGAAAGGCAAAGGGATTAGCCACGAAAACACGAAAGCACAAAAGGAACAGCCGTTTGTTTAGTGCCTTTGCGTTTTCATGGCCAAGCCCGTAGTTGCAGTTCTTCGCGGCCTTCGCAACCTTCGCTCCTTCGCGTCAAAGCCTTTCAAACGCCTTAAAAGCACCTTGTTCAAGGGCATCAACGTTTTATCCACAACGAATCCTTGGGTTTGTCGTGTGCCGCGCTATGATCCTGCGCATGGCAAAAGTTGCCCTGGCACGACACCTGTACCGCTTCTTTCCACACCTGGAGGGTAAAGAACTGGACGTGAACGCGTCCAGCGCAGCGCAGGTGGTGCAGGAGCTTGAAAAGATCGCGCCGGGGTTTGCCTTCTACATCTGCGACGAACGCGGCAGTCTGCGCCAGCACGTCAACATCTTCGTCGAGGACGAACTGATCGCAGACCGGCAAAGGCTTAGCGACATCGTGAAGCCGGAGTCGAAGGTGTACATATTGCAGGCGTTGAGTGGAGGCTAGAACTGCGGTTATGGGTTTTGGGTTTCGGGGTTTGGGGAACTGCGCAGCAACCCCGTAACCCAAAAACCAAAACCCAAAACCCAAAACCCAAAACCCCCCTACCGGAGAACCCATGTCCGACCACATC
>CAZNBU010000090.1:0-10541 GCA_964571035.1 uncultured Planctomycetaceae bacterium
CGGGCGTCTTGATGCGGCCATAGTCCTCGCGCACGCTGCCCTGCTGCCAGTACTCGTCGCGCGTGGGGTGCCGCAGCCAGCGCTCGGCGTACAGCGGCAGCCGCTCAAGCCGCTCGCGCCACTGCCTGCGCCAGCCCTCGCCGACAATCGCGGGATCGGGCGGCAGGGCGCTGAGCGTAAACAGCACCGAGCCCCATATCAGGTTCTCGGTCAGCAGGCACCCGCCCATGTAGTGCGCGTCATCGGCGTAGCGGTCGTCGCTGCCGCAGACGGCGATGACCGCCTTGAGCTCCGGCGGCTGTAACGCCGCGATCTGCAAGGCGCTGAAGGCACCCCAGCTCTTGCCGATCATGCCGATGCTGCCGTCGCACCACGGCTGTTGCGCAATCCAGCGCAACGCGTCCACGCCGTCCTGCTGCTCCTGCGGCGTGTACTCGTCGGCCAGCAGGCCCTCGCTTTCGCCGCTGCCCCGGATGTCAATGCGGATCGCCGCGTACCCGTGCCCCGCGAACCAGCGGTGCATCGGCTCGTCGCGGGTGCGCGTGCCCCAGCGTTTGCGGTACGGGATGTACTCGATAATCGCAGGCGCGGGGTCGCCCTCCGGCACCCAGGCCCGCGCCGCAAGACGTGTGCCGTCCGGCAACGGGATCCAGAGGTTTTCAATCTCACGAATCCTGAACGGAAAGTTCTGCACCACGCGCATCGGGGCATGCTACGCTCCGCCGCCATGGCGAACAGCCGTGCAAAGGTCCTGGTCGTGATGCCCACCATGTGGGACATCCGCCAATTGCAGGCCAGCGCGCCGGCGTGGCGTGACCGCTTCGAGATCGTGCTCGGCGAGCCCAGCGACGCCGACTGCGCCGCCGACTTCGACGCCATGGGCTACATCGGCAGGATGGCAGCGCGAAAAGACATCGCGGGCGTGTTCTCCTCAAGCGACTACCCGGGCGCGACGGTCGCCGCAGCCATCGGCAACGAAGCCGGGTTGCCCAGCCCGCACCCGCGCGACGTGCTGCGGGCTTCGCACAAGCTGACTTCGCGGCAGATGCAGCAGGCGAGCGTGCCTGAGGCCACGCCACGGTTTTGCGTGATCGACCCGGATGACCTGGCGCGCGCGCCGGAGATCGGGTTCCCGTGCTTCGTGAAGCCGATCAAGGGCGCATTCAGCATGTTTGCGCGGCGCATCGACACGCAGGTTGAGCTGGTCGCGCACCTCGACCGGCCGGAAGTGCGCGAGTTCCGCGGCGAGTTCCTCGGCATCTTCAACACGCTGTGGGGGCACTACGACGGCGAGCAGATCGACGGCCGCTACTTCATCGCCGAGGAAGTGCTGCAAGGCGTGCAGGTGACGGTCGAGGGGTTCGTGGCCGACGGCGACCCGACCGTGATCGGCGTGGTGGACAGCGAGTTTCACGCCGGCACGGGCAGCTTTTCGCGTTTCGTGTACCCGTCGTCGCTGCCGGCCAAGGCGCAGGAGCAGATGGCGGAGGTTGCGCGGCGCTGCATCGCGGGCATGAACCTGAAGCATTGCTTTTTCAACTTAGAGATGGCGTGGGACGGCAAGCGTGCCGCGATCATCGAGGTCAATCCGCGCATCTGCGGCCAGTTCGGCGACCTGTACGAGAAAGTGGACGGCGTGAACACGTATGCGGTCGCGCTCGAGCTGGTCACCGGCGGCAACCCCAAGTGGCAGCGCGGCAAGGGCCGGTTCAAAACCGCCGCCAGCGTGCCCCTGCGCCTGTTTCAGCCCACGAGGTTCGATGCCGTGCCCGACGCGGGCCGCGTTGCCGAGATCGAAGAAGAGTTCCCCGGCACAATCGTGTGGAACGAAATCCAGGCTGGGCAGGCGGCAGAAAGCTTTGTCTTTGAGGACGGCGCCAGCTTTCGCTACGCGGTGTTCAACATCGGGGCGGACTCCCGCGCCGCATTGAAGGCGCTGCAACGCGAGGTCACCAAAGCGCTGGACTACGAGCTGAGCACGCTGGAATCCCCGGCGCGCTAGCTGCGTGGTACACTCCGCGGATGGATTCCGACGAGGACAAGCTCAAGCCCATCGAGGAGCGCACGCTGCTCGAAGTCGGGTCCGACAGCGCCGCGCAGGGCAACCGCGCCGCCGAGGAAACCACGGTCAAAATGCGCCTTGGGCAGGTGCTGGTCACCAAAGAGCTTGGCGCGGGCGGCATGGGCAAGGTGTACCGCGGGCGCCACAGCGGCCTCGACGTGCCGGTTGCCGTCAAGACCATGGCCGCCGCGATCGCCGCCGACCCCTCCGCGCGCCAGCGCTTTCTGCGGGAAGCCCGCACAGCCGCGCGGCTTGACCATCCCAACATCGTGCGCGTGCTGGACGTGAACGAGCAGGATCAGCTCCCGTACATCGTCATGGAGTTCATCGACGGCACCGACCTGTCGGCGCTGCTCAAGAAACACGGGCCGCTGGACGGCGTGGCGGCATTGAAAGTGATCGCGCAGGTAGCTGACGGGTTGGCGCACGCGCACTCGCTGGGGTTCGTGCACCGCGACATCAAGCCGCACAACATCTTTGTCGGGCGCGACGGCCGCGTGAAGCTGGGCGACTTCGGCTTGGCGCGCGCGGTCGAAGGCACGACCGAGCTGACCATGCCCGGCGCGGCGATCGGCACCGCGCACTACATGAGCCCGGAGCAGGCCTCCGGCCACGACCTCGACCAGCGCAGCGACATCTATTCTCTGGGCGTAACCGCATGGCACCTGATCACCGGCGCGCCGCCCTACAGCGGCACCACGCCCGTAAGTATCGCAGTACAGCACGTGAACAATGATATCCCGTACGAGCGCGAGAAGTTCGGCCACGTGCCCGACGCCGCCGTCTACCTGTTCATCGACATGACCGCCCGCGACGCCGCCCGCCGCCCAAGCGCGCGCGAGGTGTGCGACCGGCTTACGCAGATCATCGCGCAACAGGGCAGCGGCGGGGTGAAGCTGGGTTCCCTGGATGATCTGCTAAAACACGGGTCGGTGGCCCAGTACGTGCCGCCGGCGCCCACGCCAGCCCCGCCGCAGTTTCAGTTCTCGCAACCGGGTGCAGTCACGCCGCCCGCGTACACCATGCACCCGCACATGCCGCCCCCGCAGGCGCAGTCGAGCAACCAGAACCTGATCTGGATCGCGATTGCCGTGCTGGTCGGTTTCTTCGTGCTCACTGGCGGGTGCGTCATGCTGGTGCTTGCGGATATGTAGCCGCCTTGCGCACCACCACCTGCCGGATCACCACGTACACAACAGTCAGCGCGATCACCGAGCCCGCGTTGATCATGATCAGCGCCTGCACGCTCACGCCCGCCAGCGCGGTGATGATCAGCACCGGCGTCATGACGCCCAGCAAAAGCACGCTGTCGGTGATCACCGGGATACGCAGGCGGTTGCGCGCGACCATCGACTGGCTGATCACCACGTTCACCGGCGTGAACACGAACGCGACCGCCATCAGCTTGATGTAGGTGTCCGCCCACTCGACAAGCTCAGGCTCGGGGTTGAACCACGAAGCGACTTCGGCTGAGAACACGAACAGCGGGATCGTGATCGCCAAGCCGGTGACGCCGGCAAAGATGATCGCCAGCCGCTCTTCGTGCGCCGCGCGCTCCGGCTGCTTGGCGCCAAGGCTTGAAGCCACCAGCGTCTGCGCCGCGGCACCCCACCCGAAGCTGAGCAGGATCAGCAGCAGCTCGACCTTCAAGCCCACGAAAATGCCGCCGACGATGTTGGGGTTGCCGCCGCCCGCCTCCTGCAAGGTGCGGATCAGCACGCCGCCGGCTATGCCACGCGCCGCAATCTGCCCGTTGTTCCACAACCCGATGCGCGCGAGATCGACAATCGCGCGGCCCTGCGGCCACAGCCACTTCAGTTTGCCGCGCAGGTGCCCGCGCCACAGGCCGTACCCCAGCACCAGCACGGCCGCGAACCCGCGCGCGATCACGGTAGACCACGCGCTGCCGATCACGCCCATGCGCGGCAGGCCCAAGCCCTCGCACCAGCGCTCAAGAAACGGCGGGAAAAACCCCGGAAAGGGCCCGGTGCCGTAGATCAGGAACAGCCCCAGCGCCGCGTTCAGCGCGTTGCTGAGCATGAACAGCACCAGGAACATGTTGGTGCGGCCCAGCGAGCGCTCGACGGTCGTGAGGTACAGGAACATGCCGGCTGTGATCCCGCCCGCCAGCCTGATCTCGAGGTAGTGCGAGCATTGCTCAAGCTGCCACCCGGCAGTCGCGCCCATGGCGGTGGCGATCTCCTCAGAGAACAGCCACCCGGGGACAGCCATGATGATCGACAGCGCGATCACGAACCCGGTCGCACGCAGGGCGATGCGGCGCACAGCTTCGTCGTCGCCCTCGCCGTGGGCGCGCGACAGGATGACGCCCGCGCCCGCGATCGGCCCGTTGAAGAGAATGGTCTGCAAGGTGGTGATGGGATCGCACAACCCGGTGACGCTGATCGCCCGCGCGCCCTCAACGTCGCCAAGCTGGCCCACCAGCAGCGTGTCCACGAGGTTGAACAGCGCGTGCGCCGCGAGCCCCAGCACCAACGGCAACCCGAAGAACAGGACGTGCCTGGCAAGCCGCGAGTTGGGGTTGAAAATGGCCACAACGCTCACCGATCCGGGTTGAGCGCGATTTCAACCACCCGCTGCCGCGGGTGCAAGCGATCCAGCCCCGTGAAAACAACATATGTGCGCACGGGCCTGGCCGGCGCGCCGCGGGCTTTGAGCAAGGCGGTCAGCGAATCCGCGTAGGCGCGCAACTGTGGGCCGTGTTCGCGCTCGGCGTGCTCGGCGAGGTCGCCCTCCACGCGGTCGGTCTTGTAGTCGATGATTTCGTACGAACCGTCTTGCAGCACGCGCAGCAGGTCAAGCCGTTTTGCGCCTTCGGGAGTGATCAGGCCGAACTCGGGCAATTCGCGGCGGGCCTTGGGCAGCGTGCCCAGCGCCTCGGTGGCGGCTTGCAAGTGGGATTGCAGCGCGTCGCCCACAACGCCGATTTCGGCGTCGGCGCTGCGCAGGCGCCGCTCCAAAGCTTCGTGAAGCAGCGTGCCGAACTCCGCCGCCTCCGGCGGGACGTACACGTCCTCTACTTCGCCCGCCTGCGCCAGTAGCGAAGTATCCGGCGCGTGGGGCAGTTGCAACACGCCCGCCGCCAGCGCCTCGCGCGCGCGCTGGATGGCAGGTGCATGCGACTGCGGCTCGCCGCGCTGTACGCCCTCGTGCCAAGTCAGCTCGATCGCCGGGTCAGCGCAGGCGTCGCCCCACGCGTGAACGCCCAAGGCGCGCAACAGTTGATCAGCCCACGTGTCTTTGTCGAACACTTCGCGCACGGTGCCGACCAGCACGATCCGCGACCGCGCGCGCGTGTAGGCGACGTACAGCACGCGCTTCTCTTCGGCTGCGCCGCGCTGATCCGCCTCGGCTTTCGCGAAGTAGCCCGCGAGATCGCATTGCGAGTCGCCCAGCGAGTCCGCATCTGTGGACCGCAGCCAGATCCCCAGCGGCTCGTCGGGCGTTGGGGGCCACTCGCGCAGCACGCCGCCGCCCGGCCCGCGCAGATCGGCAGCGGTGTCGGGCACGATCACTGTGTCGAACTCCAGCCCCTTGGCTTTGTGCGTGGTCAGCAGGCGCACGCCGTCGGCTTCCTGCTCAGGCGCGCCCTGGGCTTCGCTGTCGCCGCTCTCGATGCGGGTGAGCAATTCGCGCACAAGCCGCGCGAGGCCGGGGTGCTCCAACTGCATCTGGCGCACCACCTCGACCACGCGCTCGACGTTTGCAAGCCGCTGGTCGGCATCGAATCCGCACCCAACGGCAAGTGCGTAGGCAGTATCCGCCAGCGCGGCATTGAGCAGCAGCGCCGGCGTGTCACGGCCCGCGCGCGAGCGCCACGCGTCAAAGCGCGCAAGAAAGGCGGCAGCCTCGGGCGGAGACTGCGGTTGGTCGGCGCGCAGCCGCTCAAGCAGCGTCAGGTGGCGCGGGTGGCGCAGCGCAAGCTCGGTCAGGTAGCGGTCGGACAGCCCCGCAAACGGCGAGCGAAGCAGGCCCAGCATCGCGATGTCGTCGGCTGGCGCCGCGAGCGCGCGCAGCAGGTTCAGGCAGTCCAGCCCCTCCTGCGTCTCGAACAGCCCGGACTCGCCCACCACCAGCAGCGGCAGGTTGTGGCGCGCGAAGGCGTTGCGGTACTCCCAGTTGCGGGTGCCGCGCCGCACGAGAATCGCGATGTCTTTGTACGCGGTGCCGGCGGCGTGCAGCTCAGCCGCGCGGCGCGCCACAAGCTCGGCTTCGTCATCCTTGCGGGCGCGGCCGGTATCTTCGTCGTCGCGAGTACTGCTAAACTTCGGCTTGGGCAGCAGATGAAACTCGACCGCCTTCTCGACCGCGGGCGCATCGGAGCCCGCGATCATGTCCTGCGCCTGCGCGTCGTACGGGCGCGGCGCGTCGGTTTCAAAAACTCGCCGGAAGATGCGGTTGCCAAGCTCAAGCACCGGTGCCGCTGTGCGGTAGTTGTGCGCGAGCCGGATCACTCCGCCGCGCTGCTCGGCGCTGTCGTCGCAACGCAGGCCCCAGGCGGGCGCGAGCGGCTTCTTGGCTGCACCGGTGCGCTTGTTGCGGGCGGGCACGTCGGCGAGCGCGCGGTTGAAGATGCTGACGTCGCTGCCACGAAACCCGTAGATCGACTGCTTGGCGTCGCCGACGGCAAAGAAGCGCCCGGGCGTGTCGTCGCCTTCAGTCAGCAGGCGGAACAGCTCGCCCTGCGTGGGGTTGGTGTCCTGGAACTCATCCACCAGCAGGTAGCGCAGGCGGCGCGTGAGCTCGTCGCGCACGTCGGCGCGCTCATGCAAAAGCCGGAGCGTGCGCAACTCAAGATCAAGAAAGTCCAACCCGCCCGCGCACGCCTCCGCGTACTCCACGTACACGCGCTGGTAGACCGCCCACAGGTCACGCAGCACGCCCCCCGCGCGGCGCTCGAACGCTTCGTCGAAGTGAAGCGGGACGTTCGCCGCGACCTCGACCATGGCGTCGGCTGCGTCGGCCCATGCCTCGCGCGTAGCGTCCAGCGCGTCAGGAGCGTGCTTCCACTTGCCCTGCGCGCCCTTGGCTGCGCGGCCCTTCTTCTGGTCCGCAGTCAGGAGGATGCGCGCAAGCTCGACCGCGTCAGGCGCCTTCAGGTGTGGGCGCAACTGCATCACGGGCTCGCGCAGCGTGTCACCGTCCGTGGCGGCGCTCACCGCGCCAAAGTCAATGTGTGAGATCGCCGCCAGCACCGGCGCGAGCGCGTCTTGCAGCAGGGCCGCGTGGCGCTCGGCGCGCTGTTGCACCTCAGCGTCGGGGTTCGCCCAGCGCTCGTCCGCGTTGCGCAGGGCACGCTCCGCTACGTTGCGCTCGCGCAGCAGCTTTTCCAGCGTGGCGCGCAACTCGCCGAGCGACATGGCTGTGCCGAGGCGTTCCAGTGCGGCCGCCAGCGCGGGCTCGCTGGCCAGGTCGGCGCGCAACAGCACGTTGCGCATGGCCGTGTCGCGCGCGGAGGCTTGCCGCCGCTCATCCAGGATCGGCGCGCGCGGCTCAATGCCCGCTTCCCACGCGTAGTCGTTCAGCAGGCGATAGCAGAAGCTGTGCACCGTGCTGATGCGGTTGCGCGTGAATTCCATCTGCGCCTGTTTAAGCCGCGGCAGGCGTTGCTTGTCGCGCGCGGCTTCCAGCTCGGCGACGCGCGCCAGCAGCAGGCGCTGCACGCGCTCGCGCATTTCGGAAGCGGCTTTCTCGGTGAACGTGAACGCCACGATCTCGTCGATGCGCGCGCGGCCCTCCTCCAGCAGCGCCAGCACGCGCAGGCCAAGCACCTGCGTTTTCCCCGCGCCCGCGCCCGCGCTGACGATCATGTCGCGATCAAGGTCCAGCGCGGCGCACTGGCCGGGGTTCAGGTTGGCAGCCGAGGCGGGTGTCATGGCCGCGCCTCCTCGTCGGGCAGGTACGCGCCGGGGTTGTCGTTGCGGTGCTGGCGTTCTTCGATCACGTCGTCGCGGCGCGCGCAGGCGCTTGCATAGTCGCAGTAGCGGCATGGCGCGCCGGGGTTCGCGAACGGCAGGTGCGAGAACACACCCGCGCTCAAGGCGCCCATCACGCGCGAAAGACGGCGCGGCAGCACCTCGTTCACCAATTGCCCGACATCGAACGCGGGCTTGCCGCGCTGCTTCCAGACTTCCTTGCGGTCGAGCTTTTTCTGCGTCGGCGCCAGCAGGTACGACATGCCGCGCGGCTGATTGCCCGCGAGGCGTGAAATTGCCGCCAGGTACGTCGCAAGCTGGAACGCCTTGCCGTCGCGCACCTCAGCCGTGGTCTTCGCGCCGCCGGTCTTGTAGTCCACGATTTCAAGCCCGTCGGGGCCCTCGTCCACGCGGTCCACGCTGCCCATCAGCCGTATGAAACCCTCCTCCAGCGGCAGGTCGATCGGCGCAGGCACGGCGTCGGGCGCGTGGGGTTTGGGCGTGTTGTCCTTGCCGAAATCGAACTCGACAAAGCGCGCGCCGATGCCCTGCTTGGCGCGATCCAGCTCTTCATCCACAAAGCGCGCCAGCAGCCCGCGGCCAAGGCCGGTGTCGGGCTCACCGGGCAATCCCGCGAGCACTTGCCTCTTCACGCCTTCCCAGAACGGGCCCTCGGTCTTTTCCACCTCGCACGCGTGCTCAAACGCCGCGCGGATCAGCCGGTGCCCAAGCTGCATCGCCGCTCCGTCGTCGGCGGCGGCATCCAGCAGGTGCACCGGCTTGCGCTTCAGTGGATCATCCAGCACCTCGGGCTGCCCCGCCTCCGCCCGCAGCAGCAGCACGTAACGCTCGAACGCGCGGTGCAGCAGGATGCCGACCATATGCGGTGGCGTGTCGAGCGTCGGCTCGTCGGCCGGCTTGGCACCGATGACGTAGCGCGACCAGAAGCGCATCGGGCACTCGACGTAGTTGTCGAGCTGGCTTGGCGAGAACACCTGCCGCGTCTCGCCTGCGTCCGGGCCGAAACGCGTCGGCAATTCGGGCAGCGCCCCGACCGCGCCGTCGTACTCGCCCGGCGGCGCCGTCAGGTCGGTGCGCGCAAGCTCAATGCAGCGCGACCGCAGCCCCACCGACAGCGCGTCACTGACCGGCAGCGATTGCGCAGCCGCGAGCCCGGACTCCGCGCGCGCAAGCTCCACCGCCGCCACGCGCGCGAGATCGTGCGCGGATGTCGGGGCGTCGGTTGCCAGCGCAGCCGGCAATGGCTCTGCATCAACGCCCACGCAGCGCAGCAGGCGGGCAAACGGCAGCGCGGGCACGAACGGCGTGTCGCCCGCCGCGCGCGGCATCGACAGGATCAGCCGCCCGGAGGCTGACAGCAGCGCGTGCGCGAACAAGTAGTCGGCTTGCCGCGCAGTGTCGATGGGCGCGCAGATCTCAGCCGCCATCGCGCCGCCAACCACGCCCGCCAGCGCGTCCTGCCGCGACTCCGGGAAGAACATCGACGCCTCGTCGGCAAGCGGCAGGTCGGCGTCTGTCAGCCCGAGGATCATCACGTGTTTGAATCGCACGCCGCGCAACTCGCGCAGGCCGAGCACGCGCACGCGCTCGCCCGACGCACGCGGCGGACGGATCGAGCGCGTGCCCGCCTGCTCGCTGACCGCGCGCAGCAGCTCCGCGACGCGCAGCGAAGGGTTGCCCACGCGCCGGAACTCCGCGCCCATTTCGCGCAGCAGCCGGGTGAACCCGTGCATCGCCATGGCGCGTGCGGCTGCACCCGCGTCGCCGCCTCGCGCGTCCGCTTCAACGACAGTACGCACACCGGAGGCTTCGACGATCGCGAGCGCGCCATCGACAAGGTCCGCGCTGCGCCCGTGCCCGCGAGCGAACGGCGCCAGCAGGTTCAGCACGCCTGACACCCACTTCAGGTTTGAGGTGCTGAGCTGGCTATCAAGGCGGTCCAACCAGTCGCGCTTGAGATCCCGCCCGCCGACGACCCACCCATCTCGCGTCGCTTTCACCAGGCGGCGTACACGCTCCTCAGCGTCGCCGGCGCCGAACGGCAGGTACGGCGACGCGAGGGCGTCCACGACGCCCGCTCGCTCAAGCCCGTCGCGGGCTGCAGCAAGCAAGTCCAGCACTGCGGCAACCGGCGTCGCGCGATCCAGCGGCGTTTCGAACGGGGCGTCGTAGGGGATACCGGCTGCTGTGAAGGTTTCCTCGATCAACTCGGCGTAGGGGCCGGTCGCGGGCATGGCGACGCACAATTCTGACGCCGGCACGCCGTCGTTGAGCGCGCGGCGCACAAACTGAGCGGCTTGCCGCACCTCGGCGGCACGGGTGTACGGGCACACGATGTCGATATCCCGGTTCGCGCTGCCGTCGGCGGCCCATGCCTCCAGCAGGTCGATGCGGGTAGTTGCCGGCAGTTCCAGTTCAGGGATCACTTTGCCGCCTGTGCCGAGCACAAACTCCTGATGCGCGTCGTGCGGCTGTTGCAGGAATGGCAACTGGTCGCGGCGCCCGCGCAGGATGAGCATCGC
>CAZNBU010000091.1:0-10511 GCA_964571035.1 uncultured Planctomycetaceae bacterium
GCCCCGTGCGGGGGCTTTTGCTTTGACTGGGCATGGCGGCACATGGACAATAGGGGAGTCGGGTACCAGCAAGGCGCGCAGCCTTCTGGGTTAGAGCCATGCACCCCTGCCCGGGTTCAACACCGATCTTCGATCCTTTGCCGCGGCGGATGACGCCGCCCTGATTCGTTTCGACCGTGCGGGTTTTTGATCGCCGCGGACCCGCGGGGTGTTTTGTATTGCTTGCATGAAAGGTAGGCAAGAGGCGCGATTTCGATACTTCTAGCTAGAAAAACTTGACACGGTTCTGGCCGCGTGCGAAGCTTTGGTTGTCGGATGCCCTCACCAGGCGCGCATTCCGATTTCCAAAGGAAACCATGACTTACCGAAAACGCGGGTTCACGCTCGTCGAGTTGATGATCGTGATCGCCATTCTGGGCCTGCTGGCGGCTGTGCTGACCGTGGCGGTCACCCGGCAGATGCTGAAGGCGAAGGCCGACATGGACAAGATCAACCTGGGCAACCTGCACTCGTCGCTGCAAACGGCGGTGAACGACACCAGCCTGTGGCGCAAGTTCACGAGCAAGGAGAACAAGGACAAGTCCGGCCGCGCGTTCTGGGACGCGTGCTTCCGCGCGGGAATTCTGGACGGCGGCGACATGTCGCGCATTGTCTCGCTTGGCGGTTCGGATTCGCAGATGCAGCAGCATGAACTGAGGGGTGTCGACATGCTGCCCGCCGAGTCGTGCAGCCTCACGGCCCCGAAGATGGGCGAGCTGAAGCAGTTGATGAACGGCAAGGAGCGCGTGGTGCTGTTCACCTTCAACCCGCGAAACTGGGATACCTACGACTCGCTGGGGTACGGCACGCTGGTGGTGTGGTCGGACGGGCAGGTCGCCGACTACTGGGACCGCGATCGCTTCAACCAGCACTGGGAGATCACGGAAGCGGAGTGGGATGACCCCGCCGAGCTGATCGGCAAGAAAGCGCCGTTCCACAAGACTCACGAGTGATCGAGTTGATCCAGCAGGCCTTGCGCGGCGGGCTCGTCGCGCAGGGCCTGCAACGGGCTGCCCGGCTCGGCTAGCTCGACTGCGATCATGGCGGGCGCGCGATCCGGGTGTTCGTCGGCAAGGCGCTTCAGGGTCGCCACCGCTTCCGGCATGCGGTTGAGCAGGCACTGCGCCTTCAGCAGCCACAGCGCGCCGTCGGCTGTGTCGGAGGCGGCTTCCAGCGGCTCCACGGCAAGCTCCGGGTCGCCGGACTGGTAGCGCGCGATGCCGAGCAGCAGCAGCGACTGCGGGTTGCGGGGATCGGCGCTGAGCAGCTCGTCCAGCTTGGCCAGCGCGTTCTCGAACTCGCCCTTCTGCAACAGCGCCGATGCCAGGTTGCGGCGGATGTAGGCCAGCGGCTCGATGTCGAGCGCCTCATCCAGATAGCGCAGGGCATCGTCGGCGCGGCCTTCCCTCAGGTGCTCCAGCGCCGCGGCGTTCAGCGCGGTGGCGAATGGCGCCTTCTCGCGCTCGTTCAAGCCGACGACGCCGCGGCGCCTGCGCCACGCGTCTACCAGCGGCGACAGCATCGCGTGCTCCGACAGCACTCCCGCAACCGCCAGCCAGTCGTCAACGTCCGCGGCGTCCGCAGCCTCGCGGGCAAGGCGGATGGCATGGGGGCGCTGGCCCGCGTCGATGGCTTTGCGGATGTCGTCTGCGTTGGGCATCAGGATCAGGCTTTGGCGAAGTAGGCTTTGTGGCGTTCGATCTCTTCGCGTGTCAGCTCAGCGGGTTTGTTCGCCTTGCCGAAGGGGCTCATCTCGCGCAGGCGCTTGACGATCTTCGCCGTCTTCTGCACCAGCGTGTCTACTTCTTCTTCGCTGGTATAGCGGCTGACGCAGAAGCGGATGCTGCCGTGGATCGCAGCCAGCGGCACGTTCATCGCAAGCAGCACGTGGCTTGGCTCAAGGCTGCCTGACTTGCAGGCGCTGCCGGCGCTGACGCAGATGTCTTCGGCATCCATCATCATCAGCAACGCCTCGGCGTCGATGTACTTGAACCCGGCGTTGACGGTGTTGGGCAGACGATCCACCTGGTCGCCGTTGATGATCACGTCGTCGATGGTATTCAGCAGGCCCTTCTGAAGGCGGTCGCGCAGGTTGCGCATATGCGTGGCGTAGTCGTCCAGCTTGGCGCTGATCATGCGTGCGGCTGCGCCCATGGCGACAATGCCCGTAACGTTTTCAGTGCCCGCGCGCTTGCCGCCTTCGTGATGCCCGCCGCGCAGCAGCGGCGAGTACCCGGCGTCCTTGCGCACGAACAGCGCGCCGGTGCCCTTGAGACCGTGGAACTTGTGGGCGCTGATGGTCATGTAGTCGATTGCCTGCTCATCGGCAAGGTCGACCCGCAGCTTGCCCGCAGCCTGCGCGGCGTCCACGTGCAGCAGCGCGCCGAACTGCTTGCAGATGTCGCCCGCGGCGCTGACCGGGTTGATCACGCCGGTTTCGTTGTTGGCCCACATCAGGGTGACGAGCGCGGTGTCGCCGCTGATCTCGTTGCGCAGCTCATCAAGGTCGACGTGGCCGAGGCGGTCCACGTTCAGCTCGGTGATGCGGTACCCGCTCTCGCCGAGGTAGCGGATCACCTCAAGCACCGACGAGTGCTCGGTGCGCGTGGTGATGATGTGCTTGCGCTCGGGCAGCGCCTCCAGCGCGGCGTAGATGGCGGTGTTGTTGCCCTCGGTCGCGCCGCTGTTGAACACCAGCTCAGCGGGTGTGCAGTTCAGCATGCGCGCCACGCTCTCGCGCGCCTTCTCGATTTCGTGCCGCGCGCGCTGGCCGAACGAGTGCGTGCTGCTGGGGTTGCCCCATGAGTCGCCGATCATCGGCAGCACAGCCTCAATCGCCTCCGGCGCCGGAAACGTCGTGCTGTTGTTGTCGAAGTAGATGGGCTGATCGGACATCGCGTCGGCGGCCTATCTCATCGGCGGGGCGTGCAGCTCAGCGCTGTGTTCGGTGGTGTCGATCACTTCGAGCGTCGGGTCCACCATCTCGCGCAGGCGGTCCTGCACGAAGAATTTCATGGTCGTGGTGCTGGAAGCGCAGGAGTTGCAGTGGCCGTGCAGGGTGACGTAGACCTTGTTGTCCTGGATGTCCACCAGCTCCATGTCGCCGCCGTCCATGGCGAGGCCGGGCCTGATCTCGCGGTCCAGCACTTCCTGAATCTTGTGCGCCAGCTCAAGGTTGCTGAACGTGCGAGACGTCGCGGTTGGTGAAGCGTTTGCGGTCGAGTCCGCGCCATTACCGCCTGCCGCCTGCCGCTTGCCGTCTGCCGCCTTCTCCGCCTGCACGCGCTTGAGCACGTTGTTGAGGTCGGCGTGGCAGCTTGTGCACCCTTCGCCGGCTCGGGTGTAGTGGGCGATGCCTTTGATGTCCGTCAGGTTGTGGTCGCGGATCGCGCGCTCAACCTTGTGCTCGGGAATGGTGTAGCAGCGGCAGATGCTGAACTCGTCCTCTTCGTCGAACTCGCTGCTGAGGTCAATGCCGCGGTACTTCGCGTAGGCGATCTCCAGCGCTTCCATCGCCATCACGCAGGTGTGCATCTTCTCGGCTGGCAGGCCGCCGAGGTAGTTGCTGATGTCGTCAGCCGTGATGCGAGCGGCGTCGTCGATGTGCCGGCCTTTGAGCATCTCGGTGAGGGCGCTGGCGGCTGCGATGCTGCTGGGGCTGCCGAACACCTGGAAGGTTGCGCCCGTGATGCTCTCCTCTTCGTTCAACCTCAGGAACAGCTTCATCGCCTGGCCAGCCGACATCGACCCGACCTCGCCCAGCACCGACGCATCCGCCAGCTCGCCGACGTTGCGCGGGTTGATGAAGTGATCCTTGAACTTCGGAGTAAGACCGTTCATTTCCTTCCTCTATGTGCTGCCCAACACCATAGCGGACACGATTAGTCCAGAATAGGGGGCTGTGGTTCCCGGCAGCGGCATTGGGCGTTAACATAGGAGTACAGGCTCGGAGGCTCCCATGTCCTCGATTGATTCGCTAAAGAAATCCGCACTCGCCCTCACCCGGGATGAGCGAACGGCGCTGCTCATGGCTCTTTGGAGCAGCCTCGATCCTGACCCGGAACTCACCAACGAAGAGCAGGCGTTGTTGGACGAGCGACTTGCTGAACATCAGAAGAACCCGCAAGACACCATTCCACTGGAAGAAGCAGAACGTCGGCTTCAGGCCCGCGGAAGCAGGTCGTGAGGGTAGAGTATCGCGCATCGGCGCTCGCCGACGCCGAGGCCGCCGTTGACTGGCTCAACGAGCAGCGTACCGGCCTTGGTGATCGCTTCGCCACGCAGCTAACATCTGTTCTTCGCAAGGTCAGCCAGTTTCCTCGCATGCACCCCGTAGTCCGGAACGGCATCCGTCGGGCTGTGATGCCTGTCTTCAAGTACGGCGTCTACTATCTGGTGGAGGCTGAACGGATTGTTGTGCTTGCGGTACGGCATTCATCACGGGATGAGCCCGACTTCGACAATCTGTTCTAAGTTCGGATTTTGCTAATCTCCCACCATGGCCAATCTCGCCATTGCCTGGCAACAGCATGATGCCCTTGCGCGGTCGCTGCCCGCCTCGATCCGCGACACGCTGGGCGGCGCCTTTGCGCCGCGGGCGCTGGCGTTGCGGGTGGCGCACGAGACACTGAGCAAGTTCCCCAAGGGCCCCGCGCCGGTGGTGCTCGATCCCGCCTGCGGCCTGGGCTCGCTGCTGCTGGCCGCAGTCGAGTGGGCGACCGTGCAGCGCCCGATGTGGGTGCAGGGGTGGCTGCAACAGTCGCGCCTGCAAGGGTGGGAGATTTCGCGCGAGCTGACCGAAGGCGCCAAGCGCGTGCTGTCAGCGGCGGGCAAACCGCTCGGCATGGCTGTTCGCCCGCGCATTAACTCTCTCGACGCGCTGATGCGCGACGACCGCGAGGTCGCCGACGCGATCCTGCTGTTCCCGCCCTGGATCGACTATCGCCCGGGCTCCGGCAACGCACTTCCGCCCGACCGGCGCTCGTGGTTCGCGCGCAAGTTCGGCAGCTTCGCCAGCTACCCGGCTTCGCACGGCGCATTCACCGAGCTTGCGGCGCGGCTGGTCAAGCGCAAAGCCGGCCGCGTCGGCGTCTTGCTGCCGTACGAAGTTGCCGACAAGCCGGAGTTCGCGGGGTTCCGGCGCTCGCTCGCGCAGCAACTGGCTGTGGACCAGATCCTGCCACAAAGCGACGGGCTGCCCAATCTCAACGGTACACCCGCATTGTTCGTGTTCACCGCGGGCAAGGGCGACGTCAGCGGCGAGCCGTGGGAGTCGCGCGCCGACGAGAATGAGCAGGTCTATCGCACCAGCCTGATGCGCCACGCGCCGCTGCCGCCGAATACGTACCGCGACATCGGAATCAATTTCGGCAACTCAGGACACCTGCTGATCGCGGAGCAGAATGAGCCGGGCGCGATGCCGATGCGCGACGCCAGCGACATCATCGCGTTTGGTACACGTAACCCGCAGCTCTACATCCGCGGGAAGGTGCGCAAGGTGACGGGGTTCTACGCGCGGATCGCCGCGCCGTCGGCGTTCAAGCAGATCCACATCCTGATCCGCCGTGAAGGCGGCCGGCCGGTCGCGGCACTGCACCGCCCGCCCGCGTTCTTTCGCGACGACCTGATCGGGTGCCACGTGCCGGACGGGTTCGACGACGAGTACCTGCTGGGCGTAATTAACAGCGAATACTACGCCCGCCTCTACCGCGACAGTTTCAAAGAAGGCCGCCTGCGCGCGGAGGGCAAGATCACGGTGGACCAGCTACACGCGCTGCCGATTCCATCCCGCCGCGCAGCCGGCGCGGCATACGACGAAGTCGTCCAACTTTCGCGAGGGCTGTTGCAGGTGGCAGGCAACAACGCGCGGTTGAAGGCGGAGTTGGAGGAGGCGGTGAAGAGGGCGTATAGGGGGAAGTAGCAGGGTTTGGGGCTCAGGGTCCGGGGTTTAGGGGAGGACACCCGCGTTCCCCAAACCCCAAACCCCAAACCCCAACTGCCCTACATTCTCTCGTCCCGGTGCTTCTTGGGCTCCGCCAACTCGCGGTCCTTCTCTTTCACCTTCTTGGCTGGGATGCCTACGTAGACGGCGTGTTCGCGGGCGTCTTTGGTCAGCAGGCCGTGAGCGCCGAGCATACTGTTTTCGCCCATGGTCATGCCCGCCAGCATGGTTGAGTGGTACGTCAGGCGGCAGCGCGCGCCGATCGTCGTCAGCTTGTTGTCCACGAACTGTTGCAGGTTGATGTCGTGGGTATGCGAGTAGACGTTCACGAAGTCGGACAGGCTTGCGCGGTCACCGATCTTTACGCCTCCGCGGTCATCCACGAACACCCAGCGGTGGAAGACGACGTTATCGCCGACGTCCATGTTGTACCCGAACGTGAACTCGACGAATGGAAAGCATTTGAAGTTCTTGCCGACGCGCTTGAAGACGTATTTCGCCAGCATGCGCTTGAGGCGGAAACCGAACTCGAGATTCATACCGGCGGGGCTGCGGTCGTACATGTACCAAAGCCACAGCAGCGGCTTAACGGCGGCGAACTTGACGGGATCGCAGTCGCCGTAGTACTCGGGCTCCAGCGTGATGTTGCGCGGGTCGAGCTGCAACTGCGCAAGCTCGGTCTGCGGGTTGCCGAATAGGCCAATCAGCGCGTCGCGGCAGATGTCGCTGCGGTCGTCGCCGGCCTGAATGCGCTTTTCGATGGCGCTGATGAACTCGTCGTAGAGGGCGTTAGTTTTCGCGGGCAGTTCAAGCTGCCGCAGCTTCATCTCAACGCCAATCGGCTTCACGGGTGGGGGAATGTCGGGCATAGGAACCTCCGCTCCCGTCATAGGAACAAGAGCCCGAAGCGCAAGCGAAGGGCCGACGGCTGAACTGCTTAACGCGAAGACGCGAAGTATGCGAAGACGCGAAGAACTGCTTGCGTCGTGCTTTTCTTCGCGTCCTTCGCTACCTTCGCGCTGTCTTTGTAGTTCGTGACCAACCCTGGCCTCGGCCCTTCGCTAGCGCTTCGCGCTCCTGCTTAGTTGAGTCGTCTGCTGTGGGAGGATTGGGCGCAACTGTGCTTCGGGTGTTAGCAGTGCGCTGACCGTGGTCGCGAACTTTTCCCGAAACTCGGCAAGCTTCAACCCGTGCGCGTCATCCGGCAACGAGCCCAGCAGATCGATCGCGCTGCGCGCGAGAATGCGTGCGCCCGCAAAGTTGCCGTTGCCGTAGTGGTAGAAGCACACAGCCGCCTGCAACAGCCCCTGGTACAGTCGAGCGTCGTCGGTGCCGGGATGGCGTTTCCAGAGTTGCTCAAGCAACTCGTGCGCCATCCACCAGTCGCGCGCGTCGAAACAGTCGAGCGCCCGCTCCCAAAGTTCTTCGTCCGTTCCGGTTGTGTTGGTCACCAGGCTTAGCCCCTCAGGTACTGCGCCAGCAGGTCGTAGAGATTGCCGCGGGGGAGTCGTGTGAGGGTATGGCTCAGCCCGAGCCCGAACAACAGCGCACCCGAGATGAAGAGCAGCAGTAACGGGTCGAGCGGGATCACTCCAACCCACCCGGCAACCGGCAGTGCTGCCGCCGCAATTGCCAGTAGAAGCATCGAGAACTTCACGAAGCGGCTGAGATGGATCACGAACTCCGCCTGGCACCCGGCGTCGGCCTGCTTGATCGTGCCGATCGCGTACGGCCCGAACATGTGAGGAGCGCTACTCTCCTGTACTTCGAAGTGCACCGCTGCCGAGTCAGCCTTGCGCCAGTGTCGCCCGTGCAGTCCGCGACGTTCTTTCAACACATGCGTCAGGCGCGCCGCGACTTCGTCGAGGCTTCCGGTGCAATCCATCCGATGCACCTTAGGCATGCGCTAGTACCCGGGCGGGTTCTTCAACCCGTCGCCCTGCGGTGCCTTCTGCGACGCGCTGCGGCGCACCTGCCCGGGCGCTACGAGGCGTACGTCGAGCACCGGCTCGGTGAACTGGAATTGCCAGGCGGGCCAGTCGGGGCGGGTTTCCCGCCAGGCGAAGATGCGCATGCGGTCGCGGCTCAACCCGAGGATCACGCCGTTCAGCACGTCGCACGAGCGCACAGCCTCCGGCGCCGTGAACTCGAGCGCGTTGCTGCCGTCGCGGAACAGCATCGGCACCACCGGCCGCTTGATCGCCACCAGCAGGCAGCGACGCTGGCCCTTCAACTCGGTCGCGGCGAGGTCGCTGATGGCTGTCCCCGCGTAAAAGGCGAGCACCGGCGACTCCGCCGACTTGGGGTCCCACACGTACACGTCGCCCGCGGTGTCGGCGATCAGGATGTACTTTTCGTCGGCAGCCAATGCCGTCACTTCATGGCGTGTGCCGCGATAGCGGGCAGCCACCCGCAGCGCGCTGCCGCTTTCGTTGCTTGCTTCCAGCAGCAGCACGGTCGGGCCGTTGGCGAACAGCAGCTTGCCGTCGAACTCCTGCAGGTTGCGCGTGGTGCTGTACTTGCTGATCAGCTCCGGCATGACCTGCACGGCGCTGGAGTACGGCTGCAACAGCGGCCATCGCAGCAGCCCGTATTCGCTGTGCGTGGCGTAGATGAAACCGTTGTAGGCCACCGTCGAGTTGATGCCGGTGCGGGCGTCCACGCCCGGGCCGATCGGGTATTCGCGGTGCCCCTTGCGGTGCTGCACCAGCGTTGAGTACACGCCGTTGCGCGCGCCGGCCAGCACCACCCGGTCGTCGCCCTGCCCATGCACGCGCACCGAGCGCAGGCTGCCAAGCCGCCCGGTGTCGTATTCCAGCAGCAGGTCCGGGTTCTCCAGGCTGACCTGGCCCAGCGGATCGATGGCGTAGACGCGGCGGCCGCTGGCGACCAGCGCGAGCGCCTCGACTTCAGCGGTCGAGTCGGCTTCGACTTCGGGTGCTTCTTCTGCTTCCTCGACAAGCTCTTCGGTTTCGATTTCGTCCGTCGGCTGGTCTTCGTGCGTCGCCTGGTGCACCGCTTCCGACAGCGCGGTGCCGAGCGCTTCGTTCATTTCTTTGGCGGCGTGCTCGGCGACGTCCTCGTCGTCGATTTCGGCTTCGCGGCGCACCGTTTCTTCGGTCGCGCCGAGTCGGACGCTGGTGCTTTCCTTTACCTTCTCGGTTTCGGTCGGCACGCCTTCTTCGCGCACCGGCTCAAGGCGCGGGCGCGAGATCGACAGCTCCACCTGCTTCACGCGGTGCGCCTCGATTTCGGCGATGGCGCTTAGCTGCTCGGGCGACATGTTGCGCTGGATCAGCCGGTGCAGTAGGTCGGCTTTGAGCTGCTCATCCTTGATCATGTTGATGTAGACCTCGATGCGGTCTTCATCCAGCTCTTCGCGCAGCTTTTTGATGACTTCGAGGTGCTTGTCGAGCATCAGTGAATCAAGTTCAAGCTTCTCCTCGGTGAGCAGCTTGCGCAGTGCGGCTTCCAGCGAGTGCTGCTGTTTCTGGTACTCGCGCTCAAGGCGGTCGAGTTCCGCCTGCCGCTCCATGCCTTGCAGCTTGCGCTGGTGCTCTTTGATCAAGCCTTCCTCGCGGGCGCTGGCGAGGAACTCTTCCAGCTCCTGCCGCGAGAGTTCCTGGCCCATCTGGTCGCGCAGGATCGCGGCCTGCACTTCCTTGTTGGCTTGCGTGCGTTCTTTCTTGCGCTCGGCTTCCGCCAGTTCGTTCTTGTGCTTCTCGAACCCGGTGCTGCGCACGCGGCCAAGCTCAAGCTCGGCGTGCGCGATGCCGAGCGCCGCGAGGTCAACGCTGCACTTTTCGATCACGCGCTGCTTGAGCGCCGCGAGCACGGCTTCGTCAGCAAGCTGCTCGGCGGTGTAGCCTTTGATCGCTTCGCGCAGCGCGGCGTTGATCTTCTCGTGCAGCTCAGCCTTCAGTAGCGTCCAGTCGAGGTGGCGCTTGCCTTCAGCCCCGCGTTCGATGAAGGCTTCGAGGGCGTCCTTGCGCGTGACATCGGGCGTAACGCTCAGCTCAAAGCTGGCCGACGCGTCGTACCCGTCCTTGGTGGTGGCTTCGGCGTTCTGGAAGGGGATGCGGACGTCGCGGTCGCGGACGAGATGCGCGGTGAACTCGCCGGCGCTTTCTTCGCCCGGCATCAGCACTTTGTTGCTGCCGGACTTGTCTTTGACCAGCGCGACAAAACCCTGCGGAATGGCGTACTTGCTGCCAAGCAGCCCTTTCACCTGCTCGCTTTTCACCTTGAGGTAGACGGTGTTGGCGGTGGGGGTGACCGGATCGCGCTGGAAGCGATCTGTCTCGTTGTATTCCTTTTCCACAAACTCTTCCATGCGTTAAGCGTAACAGGCCAGCCACAAACGCCAATGACCAGTGGATGCGTCCCACTGGTCATTGCGAATCGCTGCGGTTGGATTGCGGACTACTTGTCTGCGATGCTCAGTTTGAACTCTTCGCTGTTAGCCTTTACCTCGCTTACGTACATGCTTCCGCCTTGGGTTGGCAGGGCGCTGAAAGTGCCGGGGATTTCG
>CAZNBU010000092.1:0-10504 GCA_964571035.1 uncultured Planctomycetaceae bacterium
CTGGTTTCCAGCGCCGAGTAATGGCCCGATTCCGCCAGCTTCTGCAGATTGGGCAGCCGGCCTTCATCCATCCACTGGTCCATCAACCGTTTGTCAAGCGCGTCGATGCCCAGCACGACGGCTTTGCGCTGTTCCTGCGCGCCGAGCGTGGCGGCGCAGAGAAGAAAAACGAGAATTGTGCAAGCGTTGCGCATATGCCTGCGAATCACTACAACAAGCGGGTCGCCGCAGCGCCAGCACGGGGCCGGAAGGATGTCAGTGCAGGAGCAACCGACAATCACGAGCGCGTACCGCTCGATCGGCGTCACGTTCGAATCGCTGGTGTGCGTCAGCGAAACGTTCCGGGAGGCGTTGCGCCTTGCCACCGGGGCCGCGAGCAAAGACGTGTCGATCCTGCTGCTGGGCGAAACCGGCACGGGCAAAAACCTGATCGCGCAGGCGATCCACAACGCGTCACGCCGCCACGCCAAGCCGTTCGTGAGCGTCAACTGCAGCGCGATCCCGGATACGCTGCTGGAGGCTGAGCTGTTCGGCAGCGAAAAGGGCGCCTACACCAGCAGCGACAAGCTGCGCAAGGGCAAGTTTGAGCTGGCGCACCACGGTACGCTGTTTCTCGACGAGATCGGCGACATGAGCCCGGTTGCGCAGGCAAAGGTCCTGCGCGCTTTCGAGTACAAACAGTTCGAGCGCGTCGGCGGCGAAGAGACGCTGCACGCCGACGTGCGCATCATCGCGGCCACCAACCGGCCGCTGGACCAGTTGCTCTCAGGCGGCAAGTTCCGCGAAGACCTGTTCTACCGCATGAACGAATTCACCATCGAGGTCCCGCCGTTGCGTGAGCGCCGCGAGGAGATCCCGCCGCTGACCGCGCGCTTCATCCAGGAGTGCAACGAGCGCTTCGGCACGCACATCCGCGGCGTGGATGCAGCCGCGCTGATCAAGCTAAAGGCGCACACCTGGCCCGGCAACGTGCGCGAGTTGCGCGCCGTGATCAAGCGCGCCAGTGTGGCAGCACCCGGTGACACCATCCGAGCGGAGGACCTGCGGCTTGCCGTGGCGCCGGTCAGCAGCGACGAGGTCATCCCGCGCAATGGCGACGTTTCGCTGGCGGGCATGGAGGCGCGGCACATCGAGAAGGTGCTCAAGCAGACAGGGTGGAACAAGAAGGAAACCAGCAATCTGCTGGGGATCAGCCGCCCAACGCTCGACCGCAAGATCAGTGAGTACAACCTGCGGAAACCCGATTGAGCGCGTGGCTCTGGGAAATAGGACGGATAAGACTGATAGGACCGATGGGACAACTGCCAGTCAGTCCTATCGGTCTTATCCGTCGTATCAGTCCTATACCTTAGAACCCTGTAGGAGAGCTGAACCGGAAGCGTTTCACCTTCATTGCCGGCACGACAAAGTTGCCGCCGAACAGCGCGCCGCCGCTGGCGTGGGCGTCCTTGCCTATTGCGTCGATTTCGGCAAACGCGCTCAGCAGGCTTTGCGTGAAGCGCATGTTTTTCACGGCGTGCTTCAGCTTACCCCCTTCAATCATGAATGTGCCGGCGCGCGTCATGCCGGTGATGCTCACGTCCTGCTGGTTCACGACGTTGGTGTAGTGCAGCTTGGTGATCAGCAACCCGCGCTCGGTGCCGCTTATCATCTGCTCCAACGTCTGGTCGCCGGTCTTCAGCACCAGGTTTATCGGCATTGGCCCGCGGCTGTCGGGTTGCGGGCAGGCGTTGCCGGTTGAAGTCGCGCCGCACAGGCTAGCGCTGCGGCGGTCGTGGCAAACTGCCTTGAAGGTTCCGTTCTCCACCATGGTCACGCGCTGGACGGCACTGCCTTCCATGTCGAACGGCGTGCCGCCAAGCTCCGGGTGAAAAGGGTCTTCCGTCAGCGTGAACTTCTCATCCAGCAGCTTCTGGCCCAGCTCGCCCTTGTGGAAGCTGCGCCCTTCCCCAAGCGCCAGGCCGTTGCCGGTAAGCCACCCGAAGAACAACATCAGCTCAGCGACAGCGGCCGGCTCAAACACGACCGTGTACTCGCCCGGCTCAATCGCTTGTGGGTTTCGCCCGGCTTCAGCCTTCTGCGCGGCAATTGATCCGGCGCCGGCGGGATCGCACTTGTTCACGTCCAGCGCGAACGACTCCGCCCACCCCTCTACGCCGCCGTTCTCAAGGAAGGCGGAGACGCTCAAATCGGATTTGCTGCCCTGCTTGTACCCGAACACACCGTTGCTGTTGGCGTAGACCACGGCGCCTTCGTCGGTGTCGAAGATGCCGGCACCCTCGATTCCCCGCGCTTCATAGTCCTTCAGCACGCGGCCCACGTGTTCTGCGCGCTGGGCGGGTGTGAATTTGGCTGTGCTTTCGAACCACGCGTTCGACGGCGCGTACTGCGGCGCCTTGTCGAGCAACGGCACAAGGTTCTTGTCCGGGGCGGCGACGCGCGCGACCGCAAGCGCAGACTGCACGCAGCGCTGAATGCTGGCGTCATCAAACTGGTTGACCGTGGCGACACCCTGCCGGCCGTCGTTGATCACGCGCACGCGCAGTGATTCGTTGGAAAGTCCGACGTTCTGCGTGATCACATTGCCTGAAAATCGCGTACTGTTGCGCGAGCTGGAGTGCACGATGGCCTCTACCTGCTCGGCATCGGCCAGGTTGAAGACCCGCTCTGTCAGCGCACTGGCCTGTTCGCGATTCAGCATGGTTCGCCCTTTCGAGAAGCAATCGTACTGTAACACCAAGGTAAAACCGCAGAAAACCCGAACCCTTTGCCATCTCGTCCGGTATTACATGTAGAGGCGCGCCGTGCCGTCGGCTACACACGCAGTTGACAATGCCCGACCGGGCAAGGCAGTTTCCGCTCCTATGGCAGAGGACGCCACGGGAAAGAAAGCGGAGCTCGCGTTGATTGCCGCCGCACGCGACGGCGACAGCGACGCGTTTTCCCGGCTTATGCAGGCCAACCAGGACCGCATCTACTCATCGATCCTGCGCCAGGTCCGCGACGAGCACAAAGCCGCCGACATCTGCCAGGAGACCTTCATCCAGGCCTATCGCGCCATCGGAACCTATGAGGATCGCGCGCGCTTCAGCACCTGGGTCTATCGCATCGCGATGAACCTGATCACCAGCCACTATCGCCACGAGCGCGCCCAGAAACGCGGCGGAGACCAGGCCCGCGCCAGCCTTGACGCCGAGGGCATGCCCGAGCCGGGCGCCGGCGAGCGCACACCCGACGAGCACGTCGCAGCCGACGACGTGGGCGCGCAGGTGCGGGCCGCCATCGACGAGCTGGACGACGAGTACAAGCAGGTGATCCTGATGCGCGATCTGCAGGACATGAGCTATGAGGAGATCGCCGAGCTGCTGGAGATCCCGCCGGGAACGGTAAGATCGCGCTTGCACCGCGGCCGCGAGCGGCTAAAGGAAAAGCTCAAACACCTGATCTAGGGGCGAGCGATGTCCAAGTTCGAGTACGCGGTAGTCGAGTGGCTGTGGGACAGCGGTAACCTGCGGGCCGACCTGCCCGGCGGCGAAACACGCAGCGGCAAAGGCAGCTACCCCGCGGTGGTTGAGATGCTCACGGCGCTGGGACGTGAAGACTGGGAAGTTGTCTCGTGCGTGGCGAACGCCAACTGGCTGTTCTGGACGCTGAAGCGCACGGCAATGAGGTAGCCATGGGCAAGGTGAACCTGCGCGAGAAGCTCGGGCAGATCACGAAGACGTGGTCCCCCACCGTTGTGGGCGAGCTGAACAACCAGTACGTCAAGCTGGTGAAGTTCGAGGGCGAATACGTCTGGCACAAGCACGACGTCGAAGACGAGCTTTTCTATGTGATCGACGGCCGGCTGAACATTGAGCTTCGGGACCGCACGATTGAGCTGTCACCCGGCGAGTTCTTCATCGTGCCACACGGCGTTGAGCACAAGCCTGTCGCCGTCACGCCCTGCGACGTGCTGCTGTTCGAGCCCGCGACCACCGTGAACACCGGCGACGCTGAAGCGAACCAGTGGACGCGGCAGCCCTCTGAGCTGGACCGGTTGTAGCCGCTCGGCCCTCGCTTGCGCTTCGGGCTCCTGCTTTCATGCCGCCATGTCTTTTGATGTCTGGATCGAGCGGCTGTTCGAACGCTGGACAGCCGACCTCACGCACCAGGAGATCGCCCGCGCGCTGAAGGCGTTGACGCGCGATTACGTGCAACGCCGCACGCGGTTGCGCGGCAAAGCCCTCGACGGCCGTGGCAAGCAGGCGGCGTTCGCGCTGTACTATGCGCCACGGCATTTCCTGATCGTGCAGGAGGTGTTGAAGGCGCTGCAGCCGCCGTCTCCCACGACCATCATCGACCTCGGTTGCGGCACGGGGGTAGCCGGGGCGGCGTGGGCGTCGATGATCGGCGCTTCGATTGTCGGCGTGGACCTGAACCCAGATGTGCTGCGCGAAGCCGTGTTCACTTGGCGAGACATCGGCGTTCGTGGCGGGGCCATCAAGTGCGCGCTGGCAAAGTACCGCTGGCCCGACCCGCCCGTCGGCGTGGTCGCGGCATTCACCATCAACGAACTCGACGAGGCGGACCGCGAGAACGTATGGAAGCAACTCGCCCGCCAAGCCGAGGGTGGAAGCACGGTCCTGATCATTGAACCGCTCGCCACACGCATCACGCCATGGTGGCAAGAGTGGACCAGGCGTGTCACCGAAGCCGGCGGACGCTCCGACGAGTGGCACTTTGAAGTCGATCTGCCGGAGCGCGTGTTCATGCTTGGCAAGTCGGCAGGTCTGAACCCGCGTGAGCTGGGTGCGAGGACGCTGTTGCTGTAGCGCGAACGCGCCACGCGGATCGGCTTGAAGCCGATCCAACTCATCGCCTGGAAGGCGATGCCACTCTGGGTGCTCTATTTCTTGAGGGCCGCGGCGCCACCGACGATTTCGGCGATTTCCTGGGTGATCTGCGCCTGGCGGGCGCGGTTGAGCGTGCGCGTCAGGTGCGTGATCATCTCCTGGGCGTTGTCTGTCGCGCTCTTCATGGCGGTGCGGCGCGCCACCTGCTCGCCCGCATTGCTCATCGCGAGCATGGTGTACATGCTCTGCGTCACGTAGCGCGGCAGCAGGTCGCTCAGGATCTCGCTCGCGTCCGGGCTGAAAATGAAGTCCAGATTGGCGGATTTCTCTTCGCCCTCGGTCTTCGGCGGCTCAATCGGCAATAGCTTCTTCACGGTCGGCGGCTGACTGCCCAGGCTTACCCAGTGCGGGTAGACGACGATCACTTCGTCCACTTCGCCCTTGAGGAAAGCCTCGACCAGCGGGTCGGTAATCCGCTGAGCGTCCGCAAACCCCGGCTTGTCGCCGATGTCCACAATGCTGCGCTCAATCGCGTAGCCCTGGAAGCGCATCGTGCCAGCGCCCTTTTTGCCGACGCAATGCAGGTGCACGCCGCGCCCCTGATCGCGCTGCCGCTTATGTTCAACCTTCGCGGCTTTGATCAGGTTCGCGTTGAACCCGCCGCAGAGGCCGCGGTTCGCGGTCAGCAGCACCAGCGCCACGTTCTTGACCTCGCTGCGCGTTTGCAGCAACGGAAGATCGAGGCCCGTGCCGCCCTGCGCGATCGCGCTGATGATGTGCTCAAGCTTCTCAGTGTATGGCCCGGCTGCTGCCACGCGGTCCTGCGCGCGCTTCATTTTGCTGGTCGCAACCAGCTCCATGGTCTTGGTGATCTTCTTGGTTGAAGTCACCGACCGGATGCGTTTGCGGATCTCTTTGGGCTGCTCAGCCATCACACTCCCCGATTGGGGCAGGGAGTCTGTTTTCAGAGGCGGGACAGGTCAAGGGGCGGCGCTACGCGGGATTTTGGATTTCGGATTTTGGATTTCGGATTGGGGCCACTCGGCAGTTCCAATCCAAAATCCAAAATCCACAATCCAAAATCATGTTGCGTCCTTTAGGCCACAACGATGTCCGCCAGTGGCTGAAACAGGCCATCGCCGGCAACCGCCTTGGCGGCGCTTACCTGTTCATTGGCCCGGACGGGATTGGAAAAGCCGGCGTCGCAGCCGAGTTCGCCGCAGCCATGCGCTGCGAGTCGCCTGCCGACGGTTGGGCCTGCGGCAATTGCGGTGAATGCTCGCGCGTTGCCAAGGGCCTGCACCCCAGCGTGAAGTCGTTTGCCAAGCCGGCCGACAAGTCGGCGTTCCCCGTTGAGCTGGTACGCGACATTGCCGATGAGGCTTCGCTGAAACGGCTTGAGCCCGGCCGGCGGGTCTTCATCGTCGCCGACGCTGACCGCTTCAACGAAAGCTCCGCCAACGCGTTCCTGAAGACGCTTGAGGAGCCGCCGGCGGACCTGACGTTCGTGCTGCTGGCTGGCAACGCGGCACAAGTGCTGCCCACCATCCTGTCGCGCTGCCAGGTCGTGCGGTTCGCGCCGCTGGAGGAATCGCAGGTCGCCGAGGTCTCGCGCGGGTGGGAAGGCCTGCCCGTGAACCCCGACGCGCGCGCGATGCTGATCCGGGCGGCGCAGGGCAGCCCCGGCAGGCTTAAGCGGCTGATCGAGGGCAAGGTTCTGGAGACGGCACGCGACTTCCTGAAGAGCGTCAATGGAGACCCGTTTCACGCCTCCGAGTTGCTGGCCGGCTCTCTCTCGGGCGACGACAACGAGCAGAAGCGTGAGCAATTGCGCGACGTTCTCGCATTGCTCACAGCCGCCCTGCGCGACCGTATGGCCGGCGCGCTGGGCGCCACGCACATCAAACCGCTCACCCGCGCAATCGGAGGGGAGCCGCGCAGCGCCGACGCCATCGCCGCGGCGGTCTTGAACCTGGATGATCTGCGCGAGCGTGTGGACGGCAACGCCAACTTGAAGCTGGCTTGCGATGCGATTGCACTTAGTTGGCCGGCGTAACCCGCCGTGGGCACTCGCTTACGCCGCGCGTTCTGACTAGGGTATGCGTCCCCCAGGAGCCCGCGCCGCGCATGGTCCATCTGCGCCTGTTGTTGTTTAGCCTGCTGGTTGCGCTCGCCACCGGTCTGTATGCGCAGACCGAGGGGCCCGAGATCGACATCCGCTACGCCGAGCCCAAAGAAGGCAACGAAGAGCGCGACTACTGGGGGTTCCGCGATGAAAAGACCGGGTACTACGTCACGATCTGGAACTACCCCGTAGAGGTGAAGTTTCTCGACCGCAGCAAACCGGACGAGTTCAACCGCGTGCGTGAGCGCAGTTTTACGCTGAAAGCCGACAAGGCTGTCATCTGGTTTGAACCAAGCTCGGACAACGCGGACAACAAGGACGCCGAAACCCCCGACGAAGTCTTCGCCAGCGGCGTGAAAAACGTTCAGTTCTACGCCGAAGGCAACGTGCTGATGGAGTACGGCCGCGACCGGCAGTCGATCAAGCTGCGCGCGTTGCAGCTCTATCTCGAGTTCACGTTCGAGACCGAGATCGTGAAGGACAAAGCCGGCAATCCGGAGATTGACGCCAAGACAGGCAAGCCCAAGAAGCGCATCACACTCAAGCAGATGAAGGGCCGCGCCACCCAGGTGAAGGGTCATTCCGGCGCCGACGACTCCTCGGGCGACCGCCCTTTGCCGGTCAGTCCGGGCGTAGGTATCGGTGATGCGGCAGGTGAAGCGGCTGACCCCGAAACGCAAGGCAATGTCGGCGCGCCGCCGTCAGAGGACGCACAGCCCGAGCCGCGCGGCACGCCTCGCTCATTGCCGCAGGAGCGCGGCCAGCGCCTGTTTGTGCGCGCCAAAGAAATGAAGTTCCTGATCGACCTGCAGCGCGACTACCAGCAGGTCGACATCGACGAAGGCAGCATCACCTCCAGCAGCCTTGCGGTGCCCAGCTTTTCGGTGGCGGGCACGGCGCTTAGCCTGCACCTGTCGCCCAAGCGCGGCACGGCCTACATCACCGAGCCGTCGGTGCGTGTGCTGGATAACCCGATCATCACGCTGCCCATTGAAAACTACTCCTACGACCTGAGCAGCCAGTTTCCGATCCGCCAGATCGAGCTGTTCAACACGCAGCGCTTCGGGTACGGGTTTCGCACGTACATCGACATCATTGCCGCCTACGACTTCTTCGTCGATCCAGAACCGCCGTTTCGCCCGCTGCAACTGGGGCCGCAGGTGGACTGGTACAGCCAGCGCGGATGGGCGTTCGGGTTGAAGCTCGATTACGGCGGCGTGGCCCCGTTTGACCATTTTCGGCGCGTGTCCATGCGCTCGCTCTTCCTTAATGATCCCGGCGACGACCGCGACCGCGCCAGAGAACTCGGGTGGTACCCCGTCGAGAAACACTGGCGCGGGCGCGTGCTGGCGGCCTACAGCCAGTACTTCGGTGCGGGCGTGCAGTTCGACCACATGCTGAACTACGACACCGACGCGAACTTCCGCCGCGAGTTCTATGAGCCCGAGTACGACCGCAACGATCCGATCGACACCTTCTTCCGCATCACCAAGCGCAGCGGTCCGCTCAACTACTACCTGCACATCGAGCCGCAGGTGCACCCGTGGCAGAGCAAGACCGAGTACCTGCCGACACTGGGGTTTGAAGCGATGCGCGCGCCGGTCGGCGACTTCGGGTTGCAGCTCAGCTCGCACACGACTGCGAGCATCCTGCGCTTTGCGCCGGGCGACGGCGACCAGCGCAACCCCACCTACAACGCCCGCATTGATTCCAACACGTGGCTCAGCCTGCCGTTCGAGCTTGGTCCGCTGGCCATCGACCCGTTTGCGGGCGCGCGCTTTACGCTGGCTTCGCGGTTCCTGAACATTCCCGAGGGCTCGTCGCGGCCCGGGCTGGCAAGCGACGGCACCTACCCCGGTCTGCGCCGCAGCGACTCGGAGGAGCAAGGGTACCTGTACCGCATCATGCCTGCGTTCGGCGTGAACGCGCAGACCTTCTTTACCGGCACCTTTCCGGACGTGCGCATCCCGGCGCTTGGCATCCAGGGTCTGCGGCACGTGTTCGCGCCGTTTGTCCGGTACACCAACGTGGTCTACAACAGCCTCGACGACATCCCCGACCGCGCGTTCATCCCGCTGGACGAGATCGATGTGCTGGACGAGTTTCACGAAATCCGCATCGGCATGCGCAACCGGCTGCAGACCCGAGCGGGCCGGGGCGAGAACCGCCGCACCGTCGACTACTTCGAAGTAATGGCCGAGATTCCGCTGTACCCGCAGCGAGCGCGCGACAACAATGGTCGCTTCTTCGGGTTGCTGGAGCTTGCCTCGACATGGCGTCCCACGCCTGAGTTTGCGCTTTCCGGCAACATGTTCATCGACATCTACACCGGCAACGTAGAGCGCGCGTCGGCAAGCGCGCGCTTTTCGTACCCCAACTTCGGCGACATACACCTCTACTACCGCCTGCTGAAGCACGAGCACCAGGTGGTCGGCGTGCGGCTCGACCTCACCGTCAGCGAATCCTACCGCATCATTGCCAAGCAGGAGTATGACCTCGAAACCGGCCGTTTTCGCGACACGCGGGTCGAGTTGCACCGTGAAATCCTCGAGGCCTTCGATCTCGGGTTCGTGTTCGTGCGCGACGCCGTGGACGGCGACTTTGGGTTCTACGCCAACATCAGCGCCACCTTCCGCGCCCCGCGCGGCAGCAGCAGCCTGCTGCGCTGAGCGCCGCCTAGCCCTTGGCGCATTCGAAATTAGTCTGCGCGGCCAGTTACGGAGGGTTGCATGAAGATCAGCATTGTCGGGGCAGGACACGTCGGGCTGGTAAGCGCCGTCTGCTTCGCGGAAAAGGGCCACGAAGTCCTGTGCGCCGAGCACAACCCCGAGCGCCTTGCCGCCCTGCAGAAGGGCGAAGCCTGGTTCTATGAGCCGGGCCTGCTCGAGTTGCTGCACAAGCACCAGGCCAACAAGCGCCTGCGCTTCACCGGCCGCACCGAAGAAGCCGTGGAGTACGGCCAGGCGATCTTCATCTGCGTCCACACACCGCCCGGCGCCAACGGCCGCCCGGACATGACGTACGTCGAGAACGTCGCGCGCACGGTCGCGGAAAACCTGAAGGACTACCGGCTGGTGATCGAAAAGAGCACCGTGCCGATCAAGACCGCCGAGCGCATCAAGCGCACCATCACCCGCTACGTGAAGGGCGACGTGCAGTTCGACGTCGCAAGCAACCCCGAGTTTCTGCGCGAAGGCAGCGCGATCGAAGACACGCTCAAGCCCGACCGCGTCGTGATCGGCGTCGATTCCGCCAAGGCCGAAAGCCTGCTGCGCGACGTGTACAAAGGTTTCGACTGCCCGCTCGTCGTGACCAGCGTCGGCAGCGCCGAGCTGATTAAACACGCCAGCAACAGCTTCCTCGCGCTGAAGATCACTTACGCCAACTGGCTGGCACGCCTGTGCGAAGCCAGCGGCGCCGACGTGGATGAAGTCGTGCACGGCATGGGCCTCGACCATCGCATCGGCCACCACTTCTTCGGCGCGGGCATCGGCTACGGCGGAAGCTGCTTCCCCAAAGATGTGGACGCGCTGGCGCACATCAG
>CAZNBU010000093.1:0-589 GCA_964571035.1 uncultured Planctomycetaceae bacterium
ACTTCCTGCAGGACTTCGGCATCGACTTCCGCGGCCTTGGCGGCCCGGGCAACGTGCCGAACCAGGCAAACATCTCGCTGGAAGACATCACGACCGGCGGCGAAGACCTGGGCGGCGGCCAGTTCGACAACGGCTCGGGCGGCATTGCGCCGGCCAACCCGTCGGCTGGTATTTTCTTCAACAACCAGGACCCGAACAACCCGCCGGTGAACTTCAACCAGGACGTGCGCGGGCGCTTTGAGCACATCTACGACAACGCGCTCGGCAACGTGCTCAGCGGCACCGGTGGCTTCGCCATGCAGTTCGCGTACTTCGTTGACCTGACGCAGATCAACATGGTGATCACCGCGGTCCAGAAGAAGAAGAAGGCCCGCATCCTGACCGCGCCGCGCCTTACCGCGTTCAACACCCAGCGCGCGAACATCACCATCGTCAACCAGATCCCGTACATCCAGGACTTCGAGCTGAACGTCGCCACCACGGCGGCCATCGCCAACCCCGTGATCGACACGATCCTCGACGGCATGGTGCTCGACGTAAAGCCGACCGTCAGCAACGACCGCCGCTTTGTCACCGTGGAAGTACAGCC
>CAZNBU010000093.1:599-10442 GCA_964571035.1 uncultured Planctomycetaceae bacterium
CGGTTGCGGAACTGCTGCTGCCGATCCCGACGTTCACCACGACGCTGGGCCCGACCAGCACGGTCACGATCCAGATTCCTGAGATCAAGCTGCAGACGGCGCAGACCACCGTGCGCGTGCCGGACGGCGGCGCGGTTGTGATCGCCGGTTTGAAGACGGTCCGCGACAAGTACCACGAAAGCGGCGTGCCCATCCTCAGCGACATCCCGCTGCTGGGTGTGCTGTTCCGCCGCCAGGGCCGCAACAAGGAGCAGTTCAACCTGGTGATCGTGGTGCACGCCAAGATCATCGACCTGAATGACGAGGAACTGCGTCGTCCAGGCTGGAACAACTAGGTTCAGTGAGACAGCACAAAGCGGCGTCCTGAGGGACGCCGCTTTTGTTTGCAGGCGTTTCGACTGTAAGGTGTGGCGACCGACGTATGTCCGTTCACTCATCAGGACTCGAGTTCGACTTCACGCCGCAGCGCGTGATTCGCACCCACGCCAACATCGTGCTGCTGGCCGCCGACCGTGCGTACAAGCTCAAGAAGCCCGTAAAGTACCCGTTTCTGGACTACTCCACGCTGGAGCTGCGCCGCCGCAACATCCAAGCCGAGTACGACTTGAACAAACGCTTCTCGCCCGAGATCTACCTGGGGGCGTGCGAGGTGCATGAGAAGGGCGGGAAGCTGGTCTTGGGCGAGCTGACTAAGGCACTGCCGCCCGCCACGCCGGATGTTGTGGACTACGCGGTGGTGATGCGGCGCATTCCGGATGCCGCATGGCTGCCGCAGCACATGAAAGCGGGGCTGGGCAGCGACGACATCCCGGCGCTGATGCGGCTGCTGGCGGAGACATGGCGCGCGCACCCCGCCGACGACGAGGTCCGCGCCGCGGGCATGCCCGAGAACCTCCGCCACAACACCGTCGCGAACATCGCCGAGTGCGAGCGGCTGATACCGCATTGCCTGCCGCGCGAGGCTTGGGAGCGGTTGGACGCGCTGCTTCGCGGTTGGTTCGAAGCCAACCGGGATGTGTTCGAAACCAGGGTAAACCAGGATCGCATCCGCGACGGCCACGGCGACCTGAAGCCGTCCAACATCGCGTTCATCGACGGCCACCCGGTTGTCACCGACTGCATCGAGTTCAACCCGCAGTTTCGGCGGCTGGACACGCTCGCGGAGGCGGGATTTCTCGCCACCGGCATGGAGCAGATGGGGGAGTTCGCTATCGCGGCCGAGGTGCTAAGCGCCTATCGAACAGCCGCGCGGGACGACTATCCCGAAGCGCTGCGACGCTACTACCAGGCGCACCTGGCGTGCGTGATGGGCAAGGTAACCGCGCTGCAACTGGACGATCCCGAGATCGGTGACGAGCAGCGTCAGCATGCCACTGCACTCGCGCGGCACAACTTTGGGCTTGCGGACTTTCACGCCCGCGAGCCGCACGTGCTGATCGTCGCGGGCGTGGTTGGCAGCGGCAAGAGCACGGTTGCAAAGGCGCTGTCCGATCATTTCGGGTGGCCGGTCGTCAGCAGCGATGTTGAACGAAAACGCATGCTTGGAGTGGCGCCGACGCAGCGCCTGCCGGCAAGCGCCTACAACCACGAAACCAGCGCCCGTGTGTACGAGGAACTGTACAAGGCGGTTCCTGCCGCCGGCGCCGGCGTGATCCTGGACGCGCAATTCCCGATCCCCGAATTCCGGCACAAGGCGCTGCAAACCGCCCGGCAAGCCGGCGGCACCGCGACCGTGGTGCTGTGCGACGCTCCGGACGACGTGCTGCGCGAGCGCCTGCGAAAGCGCGAGCATGACCCATCACGAATCAGCGATGCGGGCGAAGAGTTGCTGGACAAATCGCGCGCGGAGTTCGTCGCGATCAGCGAAGCTGAGGGGTTGGACGTAGTGCACGCAGGCGATCACGATGTGCAGGCCGTCGTGGCCCGCGTTCAAGCGGCATTGCTGGGAACGGATTTCCGACCGGCGATCGTCTGAGCCCAAGCCCTACAACTCAACATCCACGTCGTAGACGCTTTCGAAGTCCTCAACGCGGTCCTCGTCGTGCTTGTGCAGCAAGCCGCCGTCGATCAGGTTGTAGACGATGTTGCCCCAGTCGCGCGTGGCGTTGATGCCCCAGTGCCGCCAGACATCGCGCGCCAGCGGCCCGAACTGTTCGCGGGCCAGCGCGCGCAGGCCCTCGGCGATCTCGCGCCCCGTCATGTGGCGCCGGGTCTTCTCGGTCAGCCCGAGGTGCTGCTTCATCGTGTGCTCGAGGCCTTCCGCCAGCAGCCACTGGTAAGCGCCAAAGCGGTAGCGCCCGTCGCGTCGGCAGATCTGCAGGATGACGCTCGCAACGTCGACGGCTGCGACTGCGTCCTGCAGCAACTCCTCGCGTTCTGCCTGCTCCTCCATCACTCCTCGATCCGCGCGAACAGCGGCGCGGGTGTGCCAATCTTGTGCCCGGGCAGCAACCTTCCCCAATTCAGCGCGGTCGGCAAGGGGGCGACCGGGTCAATTCCCAACTGCTGGGCGATGCGGGCCGAGGCGTCCGGCAGGAACGGCTTCACGGCGTACGCCAGCGCGTGCACCACCTCAAGCAGCGCGTGCATACTGGCTTGCAGGTCCTGCTTGCGGGCGGGGTCCTTGGCCAGTTTGAACGGCGCCGCTTCGTTCACGAAGATATTGGCGTCGCGCACCAGCACCCATACGGCGTCAAGCGCGCCATCCAGGTCGAAGGCGCCCACCTGCTCGATCAGCCGGTCGGTAAGGTTGTTGACGTGCGCGATCAGATCCTGCCGGCGGCTTTCCAGCGGGCCGTGGGTGAACGCGGCTTCGGCGGGCACCTCGCCGTCGTAGTACTTGGTCAGCATGCTGAGGCTGCGGTTGACCAGGTTGCCCAGGCCGTTGGCCAGGTCGGCGTTGTAGCGCGCTACAAAGGCGGCTTGCCGCCAGTCGGAGTCGCCGCGCTGCGGCCCCTCGCGCAGCACGTGATAGCGCAAGGCGTCGCGCGAGTACTTGCCCGCGATGTCGCCTGGGCGGATGACGTTGCCCAGCGTCTTGGAAATCTTGTCGCCTTCGATGGTCCACCACCCGTGGGCGAAGACCTGCTTGGGCGGCTGGATGCCGGCGCCCAACAGCTCGCTCCACCAGATGACGCTGTGGTGCCACAGGATGTCCTTGCCGACAAAGTGGACCGACTCCGGCCACCAATAGTCGAACGGTTTAACGCCTGCAGGCGCGGCGTGCTTGCCGCGGGCGCGGCCAGCGTGCTGGTCGGTGGGCAGGGTTGAGCCGTCGGGCCACCCTAGCGCGCTGATGTAGTTGACCAGCGCGTCGGTCCACACCCAGATCACGTGCTGCTTTTCCCAGGGCAGCGGGACGCCCCAGTCGAACTGCACGCGCGTGACGCTGGTGTCGTTCAGTCCTTCCTTCAGCTTGCCCAGGATCTCGTTGCGGCGGGTTTCCGGGACGATGCACTCGGGGTGCGCCGCGATGCGTTGTTTCAGTTTTTCGGTGAAGGCGCTGAGCTTGAAGAAGTAGTTCTCTTCCTCAAGGACCTGCGGCTTGGTCTTGTGGATCGGGCAGAGGCCTTCGACCAGGTCCTTCTCAAGATAGTTGGTCTCGCAGTCCACGCAGTAGAGCGTCTTGTACTGCGACTTGTACAGCAGGTCGTTGTCGCGAAGCCGCTCAAACACCTTCTGCACAGCCGCTTCGTGAAACGGATCGGTGGTGCGGATGAAAATGTCGAACTGGATGTCGAGCGATTCCCACAGCTCCAGGAACTTGCCGACGATCTTGTCCGCAAATCCGCGCGGCGTGGTGCCGGCGGCGGTGGCGGCTTTGTGGATCTTCTGGCCGTGCTCGTCGCTGCCGGTGAGAAACAGCGTCGGCCGCCCGCAGGCGCGCCAGAAGCGGGCGACGGTGTCGGCGTACAGCGTGGTGGTCGCGTGCCCTATGTGAAGCTCATCGTTCACGTAGTACAGCGGCGTGGTGATGTAGATCGGGCGCGTCAGGTCGCTCATGGCGGTGTTTTCGCCTTGCAGCACCGGTGTTGCAAGGCACCTCTGCGGGTTTAACGCGCTCGTGGTTCAGTGCAAGGCCTACTCGTCAGCTTGTGTGCCGTCGGTGGGGGTGGTGTCGGCGTCCTTGGCCATTTGCTCGGGCGACGGCTCGTTGTCCGGCTCGGTCGGTTTTGGCTGGTCTTTTTCGCGGCGCGCGGGGTGTACGGAATCCTGGCCGGAGCGGCGGTCGCCGACCGCCTGCATGCGCGTGGATCGGGCCGCCCGCGCGGCCTGGCGGGCTTCGCGCTCGGCGATGAACTTGGCGCGGCGCTCGCGTTTGTAGCGGCGGATGTCCTTGTCGTTCCAGTCGGGCTCGAACTGGATTTCGGTGATGTCGCGCTCCTCGCGGTTGCCGTCACCGAAGTCGATCGTCACCTTCTGGCCCAGGATGTCCACACTGCACGCGTGGCAGTCCTTGCCGTCGCAGACCACCGGCTGGCCCTCAAGCGGCACTGTCTTGCGCAGCTCGTTGTAGAGGTCGTCCTCGTACTTCAGGCAGCACTTCAGGCGCCCGCACTGGCCGCTGATCTTGGCTGGGTCCAGGCTGATGCGCTGGGTCTTGGCCATCTTCATGCTGACCGGCACGAAGTCGATGATGTAGCTGACGCAGCACAGCTCCTGCCCGCAGACCCCGACGTCGCCAGTAAGCCGCGCCGCGTCGCGCGCGCCGACCTGGCGCAGCTCGATGCGCGAATCCACAGCCGCGCTGTACTCGCGCACGAACTCGCGAAAGTCCACGCGATCGTCGCTGGTGAAGTAGACCACGACCTTATCCGCCGAAAGCAGTTGCTCAGCGTTCTCGAAGCGCATCTTCAGCTTGTGCTTGGCCGCCAGCTCTTTGAACTTGCGCCGGAACGGCTTGACGTCCATGCCGCGCTGCTCGCGGAACAGGGTTGAATCCTCAATGCTGGGCTTGCGCAGCACCTCGCCGCCGACCTGGTCGCGCGGCCCCAGTTTGGGGTCGCCGGGGGCTGTTTTGACCTGGCCCATTTCAACGCCGCGGCGGGTCTTGAGCACCACCACATCGTTGGGGCGCAAAGGCATGTCCCGCGGGACGCGGAAGTATTCCTGGGTGCGGAGCGTGGAGTATCGGGCGAGTACGAGCATGAGTAGATTTTAGATTTTGGATTTTGGACTTTGGATTGACCTGCCGGCACGCCTGCGCGAATCCAATATCGAAAATCGAAAATCCAAAATATCGCGCAACGGTGCCATCCCTCGTGCCAACACCCGAAATCTACGCTACTTACGTGTTTCTGCAACCTCCGGTCGGGGGTGACGCACAAAGTGCATCCCGCTATACTCCTCGCGCCCGAGGTCGTGCTTTTGACCGACATGACGACCGACACACTGCAGAAATGCCCGGCTTGCGGCACCGAGAACCCGGAGCAGGCCAAGTTCTGCATCAACTGCGGCAATTCACTGAAAGACTCGGGTTCAACCCCACCCGCAGAGCCGGACGAAATCGGGCGCGTCATCCCCGGCGAAGAGCTGGTGTTCGAGGTCGAAGGGGTCAGCTACGACCCCGGCACGGTCGTTTCCGAGCGCTATTCAGTCGAGCGCGAACTGGGCCGCGGCGGCATGGGCACCGTGCTGCTGTGCCGCGACAAGTATTCCGACAACGAACTCTGCTGCCTGAAAGTCATCAATCCGCAGCTCATTGACAACGAAGACCTGGTGGAGCGCTTCAAGAGCGAGGGGCGCATCGCCCGCCGCATCCGCCACGCCGCCATCATCGCCACCCACGACATCTTTGAATGGAAGAGCCGCTGGCACATCAGCATGGAATTCTTCCCCGGCATCGTGCTGCGCAAGCTCGTGAACGACGCCGACGCCAGCGGGCAAGCCACGCCCCTCAACGACGCCATCATCATCCTGGAGAAGATGCTGGACGGGTTGACCGCCGCGCACGAAGTTACCGTGCACCGCGACCTGAAGCCCGAGAACATCATGCTGCGCGGGCAGCCGGGCGCGTCGGATTTCCAGCTCAAGATCCTCGACTTCGGCATCGCCAAGAACTTCGACGTCAGCAACGCGACGATGGCGGAAGTCGCCATGGGCACCACGGGCTACATGGCGCCGGAGCAAGCCCGCGACGCTGCCAACGTCACCGCGCGCGCCGACCTGTATGCCTGCGCGGTTATGTTCTACGAGCTGCTGACCGGTCTCCTGCCGGTGGGCAATTACGAGCCCGTAACCGCGCTGCGCCCCGACCTGCCGGCGTGGGTGGACAGCTTTGTGGACCGCGGACTCAAAAGCCGCCCCGAAGCCCGCTACGCCAGCGCCGACGAAATGAAGCGCGTGCTGCTTTCCGGCGGCAGCGCTGAGCAGGAGGGCTCCGGCAGTTCCATCCACGGCACCGGCGCCGAGACCGAGCGCGAGAAGGACCCGATCAAGGAGGGCCGCTGGCTGCGCATCAAGCGCATGGATTCGCGGCAGGGCTTGGTGCACGCCGTCGCCTACAGCCCCGACGGCAAGTGCTTCGCCACAGCCGGCGAAGACGGCACGGTAAAGGTGTGGGACGCGCGCCGCCTCAAGCCCGTCGCGGAGTTGAAGGGCCACACCGCCTGGGTGAAGACGCTGCACTTCAGCCCGGATGCGAAGATGCTCGCGACCGGCAGCGGTGACAACACTGTGCGTATCTGGGACACGCGCACATGGCGCGAAGCGGCTGTGATTACCGGCCACGACACGCCGGTGATCGCCGTGCGTTTCAGCCCGGACGGCAACTTTCTCGCAAGCTCGGGCGCCGACCAGACGGCCGTGATCTGGGACGCGCAGAGTTTCGAGCCGATCAGCGAAGTGCAGGGCGGCGGCATCGCGGCGCTGTCGTTCAGCCCGGACGGGCTGATGCTCGCCAGCGGCACCCTGCGCCAGAGCGTGATCGTGTGGGACCTCATGACCCGGCAGGTGCTGGTCGAGCTGAAAGGGCACCGCGGCACCATTACCAGCCTTACATTCAGCGCCGACGGGCGGTTCCTGCTCAGCGGCAGCGACGACTGCTCGATCCGCGTGTACGAGATTCCCGGGTTTGAGCGGACGCTGAAAATCCGCGACCACTCCAGCCTGGTGTGGAACATCGCGTTCTCGAACGACTCGCGCATCATGGCCAGCGCCGGCGAAGACCGCATTCTCGTGCTGCGCACGGTGCCCGATTGGCACGAGATCGCCACCTTCGCCGATCACCCCAAGGGGGTAAGCGGCGTGTGTTTCGGGCCGGACACGCGCAACATGGTGACGTGCGGGCGCGAAGGCGCCATCGCGGTGTACTCCCTGCAGGTGTGAGGTGCGATTCAGGGGCGATTTTGGATTTTAGATTTTGGATTTCGGATTGAACGGCCGCTCGCGCTAGTGCCAATCCAAAATCCAAAATCCGAAATCTAAAATCGAGCCAGGGGTGACCATGTCCGACGTCTGGGATATCGCACAACGGCAGTTCTTCGAAGTTGCGGGCCGATTGAAACTGTCCGATGGTCTGCGCGCCTACCTTTCTGAGCCGGAGGCCGTGCACGTAATGACCGTGCCGGTGCCGATGAACGACGGCACGACGCAGGTGTTCACCGGCATTCGCTCGCAGCACAGCTTTGCCCGCGGCCCCGCCAAGGGCGGCCTGCGCTTTCACCCCGCCGTGACGATCAACGAGGTCAAAGCGCTCAGCATGTGGATGACGTGGAAGTGCGCGATTGTCGACGTGCCGTTCGGCGGCGGCAAAGGCGGGCTGATCGTCGACTACAAGGCGCTGCAGAACGGCGAGAAAGAGCGCGCGACGCGCGCGTTTGCCCGCCGGCTGCTGCCCTACATCGGCCCGGAGTTCGACATCCCCGCGCCCGACGTAAACACCGGCCCGCGCGAAATGGCCTGGATCGCCGACGAGTACGGCCACCACGTCGGCCATCCCGAGCCGGCGGTCATCACCGGCAAACCGGTCGAGCTGGGCGGGTCGCTCGGCCGCACCGACGCCACCGGCCGCGGCCTGGCCTTCTGCGTGCAGCGCTATTACGAGGATCAGGGCAAGCCGCTGGAGCGCCAGCGCGTGGTGATCCAGGGGTTCGGCAACGTAGGGCAGTGGGCTGCGCGGGTGCTGTCGAAGATGGGGGCGATCATCGTCGCGGTCTCGGACAGTCGCGGCGGCGTGGTTGCCGAGGAAGGCCTGAACGTCGAAGCCGCCATCGAACACAAGGAAAACGAAGGCACGATTTCGGAGTTCGCCGGCGAGAAGGTCACCAACGAGGAGTTGATCGAGCTGGAGTGCGACATACTGGTGCCAGCCGCGCTTGAGGGCGCGATTCACGAGAAGAACGCCAACAAGGTCAAGGCGAAGCTGGTGGCGGAAGGAGCGAACGGACCCACCACGCCGGAAGCCGACGCCATCCTGCACAAGAAGGGCATCACCACGATCCCGGACGTGCTGGCGAACGCGGGCGGCGTGACGGTCAGCTACTTCGAATGGGTGCAGAATCGCCAGCGCATGTTCTGGACAGTGCATGATGTGCACCAGAAGCTGCGCGAGGTGATGCGCCGCGCCACTGACGACGTCTGCCACATGGCGCGTGAAAAGAAGGTCAACTGGCGCATCGCAGCCTACCTGCTGGGGGTTAATCGGGTTGCAAAGGCTGTGCAAATGGCGCACCCCGACTTTTAGCGAATCCGCTTGTGGCCGGGGCCCAAGCGGTTACAAAGGGTCAATCGGATTGGAGTCGGCTGGCAGATGGGGGTGTGATACTTTCCCTGCGTCCCTGAAGGGTCTGAGCCCAAGGGGTAAGGAAGAATAGCCATGGAAACAGTAGTGACCATCCTTTACATCCTGGCCGGTGTCTCGACCGCGTTCTTTGTGTTGCGGTTGATCCTGATCTTTGTCGGTATCGAAGGTGCTGACCACGCCGATGCGGGCGGCATCGGTGCGCACCTAGACGACGCGGGCGCCGCGGCAGACTTCAAGATTTTCACGCTGCTGACCGGCATCGTCACGCTGATGATCGGATCGTGGACCTCCCTGCTTTTCCTTAGCCTGGATTTCAGCATGTGGATGTCGCTGGTGCTGGGGTATGCCATCGGGTTCGTCGCGTCGCTCGGTGTGGGTTACGCCGTGTTTTCGCTGCACAAGCTTGAGCACGACGGCGCCATTCGCGACTTCAAGGCGGAAGGACTGAAGGGCACGGTCTACGTCCGTGTTCCTGAGGCCGGCAAGGGGAAGGGCCAGGTTCAAATCAGCATCAGCGGGCGCATGAAGACGTTCGATGCGATCAGCGACGGGCCTGAGATTCCAAGCTTCAAGCCAATCGTGGTCATGTCCAGGGTGGACGAAAATACGTTGCGAGTATGTCCGACCGAGTAACAACCGTAGCGGTCGATTCCTGAAGGGAGCGGGCACATGTTTTTAGGTCAAGAGGGACTTGGAACGGCAGGGATAATTGGCGTTCTGGCGGTGATCGCGTTGGCCATTGGCTTGATGATCATTGCCCTGGTCGTCAAGTACTACAAGCGCTGCCCGAGCAATAAGGTGCTGGTAGTGTTCGGTAAGGGCGTTGGCGCGGGGACCTCGAAAACCATCCACGGCGGCGCGGCCTTCATCGTCCCGCTGCTTCAGGACTACGCCTATCTTTCGCTGGAGCCAATTACGGTCGAAATCGACCTGCGCGGCGCGCTGAGTTTGAAGAACATTCGAGTCAACGTGCCCTCAAGCTTTACCGTCGGTATCGGCACCGCGCCCGCCATCATGAGCGCCGCGGCTGAGCGTCTGCTCGGCCTTGATGAGCGCGCGATCCACGGCGTTGCGAAGCTCGCGGATGTTGCCCCGCCAGG